>NZ_JAEHBI010000089.1:0-8026 GCF_016483705.1 Bacillus cereus group sp. N6 | reverse complement strand
TATTTTTTTTCATGTTTTCAAATCGGAAACATGTATTTGGCCTGCTTTTTTGTCTGAAAAAGCTGAGTAGTTACCTTATTATTTCAGAATGATTATGTAGAGTGTTATATTTGTCATGTAATTAATTTATTTTGCAAAGGAGCGATACAGATGTTTCATTTTCCAGTTGATTATAATGATGTAGTAGTAAAGGGTATTATCTCTCTTTTTATGTAATACGAAGTATGATGTAAAATCCAAAAATCGTTCTTTATCCGGTTCTTTTTGGCCGGATGAAGAACGATTTTTTCATTTGTTTGACCAGGTTTTAAATTGTTCATGATGTGTTCTAAGTCAACTTGAATATACTGTGACTGCTTTTTTACGGTCCCGTTTCGGAAATATTCGGGAAACGGATTTTTTATATACACGGTATGGTTTGATTTTAATCTGGATATATAGTAGGCACCTCGTTGATCCATTTGATCTAAGTCTTCTAATGAAAAATAGCCTAAATCACGAATACACAAGTCACCTGGATGTAAGGTATCTAAACATTCTGTTCCAACGGTTTTATCATTATTTTTCTCTGGACCTACTTGGAAGTTTAAAAATTGACCACTATGTAAATCATACTCTAATTGAATCTTGATACCCGCTGTTTGTGCGCAACCCCCGGATCCAGGATATATACTCGCTAAGTGTTTTGGTATTTGAAAAATCGTTGCATCTAAAATACGAATGCGTTGAAAGTGGGTAAGCGCTGCACTTGAAATGGTCGATGTTTTACAAAGTTTACTTTTCCATAATGTAGAAAAAATATATTTCAGAAGTTCAACAGCTTTTGAATTAAAGCGTTTATTAAGTCTTTCGGGACTCATAAGAGTGCCTGTAGCTGCGTGTAATTGGCTACATAATCGATAAAAGATAGGCATCTCATTCTATAAGATGCCTATCTTTTATTATTCCAAAATGTAGCGTATATCCGACAGTTCCATATTCGTAAACTTGGCAATATCTTCGATATTCATGCCATTTTTATGCATACCACGGATCAGTTGCTCTCTTCCTGCTAATTTTCCTTTTTCCATACCCTCTTGAAGACCTTCTTCTTTACCTTCTTTTCTTCCTTCTTCTATACCAACCTCACGAGCATGTGTTAATTTTGCTTGCTCATCAAATAAAATCTTTTCTCTAGCTTCATACGCTAGGCGGAAAGAACTGCTCTGACTCATGTTCTCCCATTTATGGATAGCTTTTTGTAACATCGGATCTTGTTTCATGGCGATGTCCTCCAAAGTGTGAGTTAAATGCTCATCTTCATGTGCTGGTAACAACAGTAACCAACGAGCAAACTCATTTTCCCACGGATTAATTTTTTCTTCTCTCCATTGCTGAAGCAATTTTGGAATCTCAATAAAATGGATTTCCAAATCATCGAGTAAGACTTGTTTCTGCTGTTTACTCCAAAACTGTCCAATTGTATGCATATCTTCATAATTAGGAAAGAGGTGAAAATCTAATAAGTTAATTGCAATCGTTTTTCGGAGCGACCGATAAGACATACCTTTTTCAAGCTGAGACGTATAGAGTTTACTCCAATAGTAAAGGGAACGTTTTACAATCTCTTGTGTATTTCTTAGTTGGATTTCAATATTGACTTTTGTTCCGCCATTAAGCGTGGCGAGTATATCTAGTATAGATAATTTATCTTCTTCATATTCTTTATGCAAATGTGGATCTTCAATTTTTAACGATATAATCGGTGTAGATAAAGACTCCTGCAAAATTGCATTTAAAAAAGAAATCAATAATTCCTCTTGTCCTTGTACACCAAATAATTGCTTAAAAGCAAAATCGACTCGTAAATTTACTAAAGGTTGATTCATGGATAGAGTCACCTTTCTGTGTCGTATTCTATATGTCTATTGTATCGGAGAAGGAAGAGAGGAAGCAACCCTTGAAAATTTTATTTTAGAATTGTTTATTATTGGTTCTGTTACAAAATTTAAAAAACTATCAAATTTATGAAGGGAATATATAATTTTCTGTATATTACTTAGCATTTATTCTGATTGAGTGTATGTTAATTCGTATTTTTTAGAAATTAAAACTTTGCAACAGAACCAATTCCTGTACCAGAGCGAGCTTTGCTTTTCCCCAATATGTTCAATTATAATTAGTGGAGTATCTCTGATTGAAAAAAAATAATTTAAAGATTGGAATATTTTTAACATTGTTAATAAACCTAACTGCAAAAAAGAGTTACATGCTTTCTGTTTTGCCCACGAAATTTCATTTGATGTAGGTGAGAGAAGATTTTCTTGTAGGAAATGGATAACTTTTTAATCTGGAATAAGTGATTTCTTGCATACTAATCATAACGTGCCTCTTTTATTAACTAAATAAAATCTTACAGACCTAATAAGACGATTCCTGCTCTAGTCAGTTATGAAGATGCCTATAAAAGTAAAAATGAAACAGTGGGGAAACTAGATTGTGAACAATACAAAGGTAATTCTTTGTCCCAATATTTATTCTCCCTTTGCATCTGGCAGTATAAGATCATTCTAGAAATATCGGATTTCTCGGCAGCATTCGTATGATTCATTCCTTGTTCTATAAGATATAAGGCATGATTTACTGTTTCTTCATAGGTTTTTGGTCTTCCAAGGTATTTCCCACCTTTCTTTGCGGCTGTAATCCCTTATTTTGTTCGTTCAGAGGTTAAATCCCTTTCAAACTGAGCAATCCCTGAAAAAATAGTAAAAATTATTTTTCCATGTTCCGTAGTTGTCTCGGGCCATGCCTCTTTTACGCTTTTCAAATTTGCTCTTTGACGTAGAAACTCTAACACGCGATTTAACTCAGGACGGTCTCGTTTAACTCTGGTTACTTTTTCAAAAAATATTCGTTCGCAACCATCCGCCTTTAATTGCTGTTCTTGGTGATCTAAATTTTGATCAATTGTGGACACTCACATATATTCGAGTTTTATACAATACCTCCTTTATTCATTTTAATTGTATCAAGAATGTTAGGTAATATATATTGTTACAAAATTATGTTTCATTTTATGTAATCCTATGAATTACAAGTACACAATTATAATAAAATTTAAATTTTAAGGTTATCCCTGCATTTTATCTTTATACCAGGATGCTATTATTCCCGTATAATTGTGCTACATTTAGTAGTGATGAAAATAGTGAAAGATTTTAACTGGTTAAAATCTAAAATAAATTAATAATGGAGAAGATAAAATATGCAAAAAAACAATTTTAATTGTAGAAGATGAAGATATTTCACGTGAAATTATGAAGGATTATCTACTAAACGAGGGCTATAAAGTGTTAGAAGCGATTGATGTGAAAGAAGCATTATCTATATTTGAAGAACATGAAATACAGTTAATTATTCTAGACATTATGTTACCGGAATTAGATGTTTGGACGGTATGTCGACGAATTCGTAAGAAATCTAATGTACCAATTATCATGCTAGCGGCTCGGGTGGATGAGTATGTTACAAAACCATATAGTCCTCCTATTTTATTAGTACGAGCAAACAGATTAATTGAAAGCAGATATTTTACTACTAATAACGCAGCTGATGTACCCACTGAAGACACATTAACTTGTAGTAGTGGAGTGGTTACCCATACGCATTTTCTTTCCCGTACAGTAACTGTAGATGTAGAAAATATAGGTATGATACATACAGAATTTGAAATATTAAAGTATTTAATGCACAATCCAGGGATTCTGATTACCCGAGAACAACTAATCATTAAAATTTTGGGGTTATGAGTATGTTTGGGATAATCATACTGTTAATAACCATATTCGTAATTTACGTCATAAATTAGGTCAAAAAGCAGCTTGTATTGTAACCGTTGTACAAGCTAGTTTTAAATTTGAGGGACAGGTATGAAAAAAGGAATTGTATCAAAGTTATTTATATTAACAACAGCATTATGCACACTTATTTTAGCAACTATTTTTATTGGACAAACCCTATTTTTTAAGCAATATTATGCAAATCGTAAAATGAATGATATTCAGGCGAATCTTCACTCCTTTGAAAAAGCATATGTAAAAGCTGAAGATGACATAAAAGTAATTCAAGAATTGGAGCACAATTTCTATCAAGAGAATGCAACATGGATTACAACGCTAGACAGTGTAGGGAATATAAAATATGCAAAGGATTATTATGTAGAAATTCAATTAAATCCGAATCAAAATAAGACTTTCTCGGAACGTTTCATTCAAATACCATTGTATAGTTTGGGAAACTTAGACGATATGTCAAGGTTACCCTTTCTTGTCGAAAAGGGAGATTTTATTACTATTGATGGACTACAAGAAGGTGACACAGTAATCCCGACGATAGTAAAAATAAAAGATTCGCCTGTTGTGCTGGAGAACAAGCGACTATCAGAAAAGGTATATGGATCAAAAGCCATACGTTTAAAAGAATGGCCTGAATTATATTTATCAGGAAGGATTCAGAAAGTACAGTTACCAGAAGGTGCTGTGGGAATAAACTCTATTTATGGAAATCGTGTGTTTATAGATCGAATCAAACAATTTCAGGTGGATTTAATAGTAAATCGAGCTCAAAATCATTTTTCTTCTACAGAACTAGTGGATTATGCAGAAAATGATATTAAATATAAATTATTAATCCAACCAACAAAAGATGGAGATGGTAAGACAAATTATATCTTTGCTATGACATCATTACAGCCAGTTGATGAAGCGGTGCAAATGATTAAGGATTATTATGTATATTTAATTATCTTTGTACTGATTTTAATTGTTTTGATATCGTTCTATTATTCAAAAAAAATCGCCAAGCCATTATTACAAATAAATGATACGACAAAAAAAATTGCAGGTTTAAATTTCTCAGAGACGATACCTATTACTACAAAGGATGAAATAGGTGATTTATCAAAAAATATTAATACACTTTCTAAAGCTTTGCATTCATATATTCATCAATTGCAGCAAGATATAGAGAAAGAAAAGCAATTAGAACATACACGTAAAGAATTTATTGCGGGTGTTTCACATGAGTTAAAAACACCTTTAAGTATTATGAAGAGCTGTATTTCAATTTTAGAGGATGGTGTTGCTAGTAATAAAAAAGATTATTACTTTAAAGCAATGTCAAAAGAAGTAGATAAAATGGATATGCTCATTATTGATATGCTGGAGTTAGCAAAATTCGAATCTGGTACGTATAAAATGGATATGGGTGTTTTCCATATCGATGAGATGATTGATTATATATGTGAACAATTAACCTCGGATATAACAGCTAAGCAATTACATGTTCATAAACAAATTTCTAAAATTGAGATAGTAGCAAATCCACGTCGAATAGAACAAGTTATAACGAACTTTATTACGAATGCGATTCGCTACACACCAGAACATGAGAATATTATTATTTCTACAATAGAAGAGAATGAACGTGTAAAAGTATGTATAGAAAATAAAGGAGCTCATATCGCGCCAGAACACTTAGAAAAAATATGGGATCGTTTTTATCGAGGAGATACGTCTCGTCAACGTTCAAAAGGTGGAACAGGATTGGGTCTTGCTATTTCAAAGAATATATTAGAGTTGCATGACGTAGAATATGGCGTTTTGAATACAGAAGATGGCGTATTATTTTTCTTCTACTTAAATAAAAATGTGTAGAATCTGTGTTTTCTTCTCTTATAGTAGGAAATAACTTTTGACTTTAATCCAGCTCTACATAAAGCTTGTCTTACTTGAAATAAGCTCACCATAACGTCTTTATTTACAAGGTAACAGTACAGTTTTCGATAGCCCATTCGACCTTTTAAATGTTTAAATTGCATGATAATATAAGTCGCCGTCTTTTTACGTTTTTTCTACCTTTCAGTGGGCTTACGGTGGAAATAGTCGTAAAAACCGCTAACAGATACTTGTAATCGACGGCAAAGACACCTTCCCCAGTTGAAGATATCTGAATGGGTTCTAGTGCAAAAAATATAACAATTGTGCAATGAAAGAGAAAGATTCCAGAAATGAATAAATGTTTCTTAGTGTTGTCCATAAAAGGTATAATACACAAAAAATGTTCTATTTTTGGTATAAATAACATATATATAGTACAAGAAAGTTATAAAAATGTCCTATTTTTGTGGAATATGGCATACATATATATTGCAACACTTGTTGATAAAAACAGGTATACTGACAAGTGTTGCATAGGGATATAAGGAAAAATAAAAAAGGAATTTGGACTATCTTGTAAATTTTTTCTTAATATGCAATAAAAAACATTATTAATATAAGGGTTTTTAAATATAAGAATCTTGTAATTAAAATTTTTAAACCTCATGCAGCAATTTCAAACTGCAGTTAATAATTATCTCACTTAAAGATACGTAGATCATGAGGGAGCCCCCAAAACCCCAGTCAGCCTCTTGCCAAAAAAGCAAAGGAACACTCTTAAAAAAGCACCTAAATCAGATGTAGATAAAGACGTATTATGTGTGATTTGTTAGTAAAGATAACATATACATTTATAGAAATTCATGATGTACAATATGTTTATTGGACATCAGCAATAGTTGCTGATGGATTAGAGGGGGAGCTTCTATGTCGATAATAAAAAAGAATACAGGATTTAATGAAAATAATAAAAAGAAATAAGGGAATACAGTAGCGCGACTAAAAAGGAGAACCCATGTCTTTTAAATTGAAAAGAGAGAGGCTTGTCTTTTTTGGTTCGTGTGCTTTTTTCATAAAATCATGCATATATATTTGATTTTATATGTACTTTGTGGTATAAAAAGCTAAAATAAAGCATAAGAGAAGGTATACAGCACTCCATGTTGTATACCTTTTCTTAACTGTTTAAACTCTAAACAGTTTAACTAGTATATACGGCCTTTTTACTAGTTGAACCCATTCAGGGGAAAAAGATCACTTTTCTAAGTGATCTTTTGTCTTTTTAGCTATAAATTGAAAAATAGGTATACATTCTTGATGAATTAAATACTTGTTTTTTTCACCTTGTTGGAATTTTAAAAAAACACTGTAGGTTTGATAGTTTCATTTTATAGTCATAGCGGATACTTTTATTTCCTTAGATACTTCTTCAGCTGATAACCAGTCTTTTTGTTGCGCTGTTCAGATCACACATCTACTTTAAAACTTCTAAGAGACTTCTTAAAGATTTTCATAGTAGCCTTACCTACTCCATCTTTAGGAGAACAACATAGACTTGAAGGATTCACAAACCGCTGAACCCTTCAAGTCCGCTTACCATGGACTCTTACCTTTTATCTTTCTTCCAATGAAAAATTAGATATATGAGGAATGAGAAAAAAATGCAAGATATACGAAATGAAGGATATAGAACACTTCTAATAGTTAGGATATCTACATAAATAAATAAAATTTGTATAATGGATTGATTTGAGCAAAATTGATTATCATACTAATTAATATTAAAAATTAACCTTTACTTTGTATTTCACTATATCTAATCCCCTTAAATAGATAATTCCACATTTCTCCATTTGTTGTTGAAGGTAATCCATTTTCCATTAAAGGCATTCCAATACTACATGTATATGGAAAATCCCAATCATATTCAATAATTTGATTTTCTTCTATTTCGTTTATTAGCAATATTTCGAATTCTACTTGTACTATTTTAGAAAGTACAAATTCTAATTGTTTTGCTTCTTCATAAGTACCCCCTATACGAACAAATAAGATTTTATTACATGTTTCTATTTTATTTAAAAATCTTTGTATTCTCCTATTCAACTTCAATTTAAATTCTTTATATGTCTTTAAATCAGTTGGTGTATTTTCTGTTACTAAAAAATCATGTACTGATGCAATATCATACATAGTATCTTTTAATACTAAAGTAATATTATAAGCATCATATCCATCCCATATTAAATTTTCTTTTGTAACTACTCAGCTTTTTCAGACAAAAAAGCAGGCCAAATACATGTTTCCGATTTGAAAACATGAAAAAAAAT
>NZ_JAEHBI010000088.1:0-8039 GCF_016483705.1 Bacillus cereus group sp. N6 | reverse complement strand
AAGACACCTCGAACTTGTTTATTTGTTTTTAGTATAAACTCTCTGTTCGGTGTGTCTATCATTTAGACTAGCATCAGTGGAGCTTTACTACTTGTAGCGGAGAACATGGATTGGTTAATCCCTCTAGCTGGTTCGCTTTACTTAGGGATGAAAGCTTTGCAGATTGTTGAAGCTGTAGCGAAAGGTCTAACCGCAGTATTTGATGCAGGTACGGCTGTGGCTAGAGGGTTCGCGCTACTGTTTACCGCTACAGGTAGACAAACAATAGCTCAGACTGCTCTCAATGCAACTACTTGGTTATTTCCTGGAGTTTGGATTGCGGCAGCTATTATGGCTGTAGTCGCAGCAGGAGTCTTAATGTGGAAGAACTGGGATGAGATATCTGCATGGGGTAAAAAAGTTTGGAAAGATGTTTCTAAAGCTTGGGACAATATGTCCTACGATGTAAAGCGTTCTTACAATAGCATGATGAGAGATGCTAAAGAGTGGTGGGCTGATACATCTCAAAAGTGGGAGGATACAAAAAACACTGTTAAGTCTAAGTCTCTTGAGATGTACAATGCAGCAGTTAGCAAATATGAATCCATGAAGTCTGACACTAAGGCGTATCTATCAGGAATGGTTAATGATGCTCAAACTGAGTTTAATAGCATGGTAGATTCTGCTTGGTCAGGAGCTTCTGCTATGTGGGACGCTGGTGTAGCTAATGCTAAGAGTTTCGCTACTGGAGCTAAAAACAACCTTAGTGGTTTATCAGGTATCGCTTGGGACGGCATGAAGGGCATGTTCGATGGGTTCTGGAGTTGGTCAGGGACTCTTTGGGATTCTGGTAAAGGATTGCTAAACAGCTTTACTAACGGTATTATCAGTGGGTTTAACGGAGCTATTGATGCAGTCTACAATGGTATGAAATCCATCCGTCAGTACTTACCGTTCTCTCCTGCCAAGGAAGGGCCATTAAGTGACCTAGACAAATCAGGTGAAGCGTTCTTCCCTACATGGTACAACGCAGCAATGACTCAAGTAGGATCTATGCAGAAAGCTATCGGAAGTGCCTTCTCAGGTGTTGCTAACGAGGCAGATGTTGCTCTAGCAGGAACAGGCTTAGAAGCCTTCACAGGTGGTTCTACAACTATTACAGTTCGCCATGAAGTGTCTGGTGAGGTGGGAGTAGATGGATCCGGATTAGAAGGACTACAGAATACCATCCAACAAGTTGTAATTGGTGGGCCTAGTATAGGTACAACTGGTTTTGGATTCGACAAGCAAGTAATCAGAAGAAACTAATTGGTGGCCCTCTTAGGAATAGGAGGGCTCCCCATGTAGTTTAGACTACAGTATCAACAGCAGAATTCAATAAGAATCCTATTATAGATTAACCTGTATAGCGTAATCGTAGCACTTAATATTTTATAAACACGAGGAGGGAGTTATATGACTAACTATGTGAGTGTTGAAACTGCAGTGTATTACTACGAAGTGGACGAGAAGCATGTTTATACTAACTTTATGATTGTTAAGGAATCTCCGGAGGTGGCTAGAACCGTTTTGGAACCCTTCTATAGAGATACTATGCAGGAAACAGTTGATAAGCACACCTCAGGGGGCAAAGTACTTGGTGTAATTGTTAAGGAGATTAGTGAACTGGAATACAAAAGAGAAGCTTTTAAGCCTCACAACAAAATAAAAGAGATGAATAGAAAGAGAGGAAACTAATATGAACAAGTATATTAAAGTAGCTGTTACTTATAAGTTTAAACCTGAGGGGGAAATGTACAAACAGGCACACTATAGAGAGGTAACACCTAAGGAAGATATCCATCAAGTTAAAAGTGATGTATTACACATGTTTAGGGATCTGTTTGATGAGTTAGTCTACCTCAAGGGGATTAATGTTACTGAGGTAAGTGTGCTGGAGTACCAAGCAGGTAGAGCTGAGGAAGATGCTGAATTGAGGTTCCTCCAGCAAATCACACTAGATGGTTGTGTCTTGTGAGGTAGCAATCCAAAGCTACCTCTTTAGTTTTACCTAGAAAGATAAGGCTAGGGTAGGTCTACGTATCCGATAGTAGATATTTATAGTAGAAATAATTTCATATAATCGGACTAGATGATATTACAGAGTTAGCACAAATGCATAAGTTATAATTTCAAGTGCCATAAGGGTAACCCTGAGGAGAAAAAGACTTCGGATTTTTAAGATTATATAAAATATTCATAGTTGCGAAAACTCTATTGTGGTAAAATATTCTATATGAAAATTAAAAAGGGGAAAGGCTTATGGATTTAATAAAAGTTACTCCAGAACGTTTGGAGCAATCTGCTAAGTTGGTGCAAGATATAAAACAAACTTTAGACAATATACACAAAGACCTTTATAACCAAACAGAATACATAGCGTCTCAGTGGACAGGTGCAACAAGTCAAAATTTCTATCAAATGTTTAATGAAGCTAAACCAAAGATTTTTGAAGTTAATAATCTATTGGATAAAATTTCAGAAGAACTCAAACATTCTGCTAAGAAATTCCGTGAAGCAGACCAAATGGATTATATGTTAGCAAAAGCAAAATCTCAAAAAGATGTAGAATATCTGAAAGGGAGTATAGAAAAAAAGAAGGAGATAGATTTGGATTAAAAGCTGAAGGAGCAATAATGGAAGCGAAAAATATGATTACAGATAAATCAAGTCTCACCTTTAAAGCGGGAAGTGCTTCAGCTGAGTTTAATTTACCTTATAGCTTGGATGCTATTAAAGAAGACTTTTTGAAAAAAGATATGATAGGAATAAAAATTGAGGGTGCAGTAGCGGAAGAGACTATTAAAGTTGATGCTCCTCAGAGATTTGGTGAGAGCCTTACTGTAACTAGTAAGCAAGGAACAGCATCTTATGGATTTGGAATTGAAGGGTTTGGGATTAAAAGTGAAACCTTAATAGCGCTGCAAACATACGAGGCAGAAATGACCAAAATTAAGATACCTGATTACATTCCAGTATTAGGCGATTACGATATAAGTGTTAAAGGGGAGATTGTAATAGGAGGATACGGTTATAGATTTCGTGCAGGTGAAGAATCAGGATTTACTGCAACAACACCTCAGGGGTATGGTGGAGGTTTTTCGTTTAAATTCGAGAAAGAAGAGTGATTATAGAATGCGAAAGTTTTCGAAAATAATGATATGCATTGGTGCATTAATAATGATTATACTAGGTATGATTGTACATGATACGTGGAAGGATAGAATCTATTTTTCTTTAGCAGTACTGTTTGTCACTGCACTTTCTTTATTATGGAATATAGTTGTTCAAAATCTTATGGAAAAAATCAATAAAAAAAAGGAGAATAAATAGATGAAACTTTTACCGATTGGAACAGTTGTGAAGCTAGAAGATATAGAGCAATTTGTGATGATTATTGGAAGAATGGTTACTTCAGCAGATAATCGTGATTTTGATTATATAGGTGTTCCTTATCCAGTGGGCTATCTAGGTGAGGAAAAAGTATTATGCTTTAATCACGATAAGATTGTGGAAGAAATGCATAGAGGGTATATGACTGAGAGTGAATTAGTTCTACGTGAGAAATTAGTAGAAATGTAAAAGAAGAGATTAATACAGAGTTAGCAGGAGCAGGGAGAAATCCTTGCTTTATTTATTTTGAAGAAAGATAGGAGGGAATCTAATGGAGTTTTCTCCTCTGAAAGGTGGCTATCTCGGAGGAGGTTGACTCGAAAGGGGTGGCTAGAAGGTTTGTGCTGGATAAACAGCAAGTTCATGAGCTATCTAATTGGTTTCAATAAGTGCATAAAATATAATTTCAATTACCGTAATGATCAACCCTGAGGAGGAAAGCAAAAGAGCTGACTCTAATAAGTCAGCTCGCTAGTTATTACTTGTTATCATTATGAATGTTAACCTATATAGCTTGAACCTGTGGAGTTAACAATCCTCCTCAGTTAATTCATCTAGATTAAAACTAAGAGTTTTAGAGATTTTTCCAGCTCGTAAGATAACTACATACGTAACACCTAGTTGGAATGTATCTACTTCGCACACTTTATTAGTAATACGAGTTAGTGAGTCTTGGAAGTTGGATACTAGAGTATCGATCTCTTCCATAACCATATCGAATTTAGTTGGTTGAATAGTGTTTGTTGTCATAATAATTTCTCCCTTTAGTTTTTGTTTATTTACACGAGATAGGTAATACTTACAGGTGTACAATCATGAGTGAAACGATGTAACCGGCTGCGTAAAGAAAGGTAATGCTGCCGCCAGCTACCAAGGTTGATTTAATCCAATCTTTAAGTTTCAACTTATTCGCCTCCTATGAGGTCGAACCTTTACAGCTATTCCTGCTCGTGATACCATAGGGAGGAAAGAGCCTTATAGGTTCGACTGAATTGCGTAGCCTTGTTCGGTATACTCGCCAAAGTATAACTACCGAGTAGGGCTATTTTGTTTTGTGTAGTTTTAGATTAATCGGTTAACTTCTTACCAGCATACATACGAGTTAGCATTTTATCGATCTTATTAGCTTTATCTACAGTGTTAATCTTGTTGAGTTGATTAAAAGCTGTATAAAATCTCTTAGCATCCTCGATGGATTCCAGCTCATAGAAGTCTTTGACTTTACCGTAAAACTTTTGTTGTTTACTTTCCAATAGTCTTGCTCACCCCATTTCATGAGTGGCTTAATTACATCTTAGTAAAAAGTTCTAGAACCGTCAACTGTTAATTTGTGTTTTTTGAAGTTTATTTTCGTGATTACGTCTAAAACAGGTAGAATATCATAATGAAATCCTATCGGACTCGTACAGCTTATTTGTGATCTATAGATGCAAATGCATGGTTTAGCTACTTAGAGTTCCTTACAAAGGAATTTGAGAGGTCGTTTCGCCTGAGGTGGCATCTCGGTAGGGAGATCAACGAGTATAAGACATTTAGAAAGTTGTATAAGCCCGAACAACTGGAACCCAATCAGTTACCACCCTTAGTGTGTAATCAAGAGTACACCTAATAGCACCAACTCAAGGGTTGATACTAAGGAGGGTAAAAAAACAGTTGTTAAGAATATTACTCAACAGTAATAATAGGGGGTCGCCAGCATTTTAGAAAAACCAGATTAAGAGTATACAAGGTTTTATACAGTTTTTCAGTTAATCCAGTAACAAACGAGAACTCCAAAACCCATGCTAGAATAGGAATGTATAAAAAGATAAATAGGGCTCTATAAAATAAAAAAAGGGGATTCCTTTTGAGAGTTCGGATTCTTCTTTTTTATTGCTACCGATAATAGGAACGTTATGTTATACATCAAAACTCCTCATCCAGCGTTTCCCCCTCATGGTATAATTAGAAAAAGGAGGAGGACTTCAAAATGATTTTAGAAGCGGTCATGTTTGCAAGTAAAAGACGGTATGGAGACGGAGTATGAATCGGTATTTAAGCAAGCATCCTCAATCATCTCTTCCATGCAAGGATACATAAATCATGAATTACAACGCTGTATAGAGCAGAAAGGGAAATATTTGCTCCTTGTGCAATGGGAAACTTTAGAAGACCACACGATAGGATTTCGTCAATCTGAACAATATCAAGAGTGGAAAGCATTATTGCATCACTTTTATGATCCATTTCCAACAGTCGAACACTTTGAGCGTGTAGAATTATCACGCAACTGAACTTGACCGTCTATTAATACTTGAAAAGTAACTTCCAATAACGAGAATTATGTAAATGAGCTGTCCAAACGGATGGCTTATTTTATTTTTTTCTAGCTTGATTTTCCCCGAAGTGCTAGCAATCCCCTAATAGTGTGTGCTCCTCCTCAGATTAATCTTGTAGGAAATTGAAAAGTTTATTCTTCAGTTTTCTTTGCTCAACAGACATCATCTTTGAGAGAACGCCAAACAGGTAACCTTTGAAATCTTTTCTAATCTTGTTCATCTTCAGGGCAAATACAGATTGTTTGAACGCTGAGATCGCCACTTCAGTTGTATCAACTAAGTCAGGTGCATACTTGTTTGCAGCCAATTTAACTTTACCCCAAATAGCATATATCTCCTTAGCTGTACCAAAGAAGGGGGATACTGCATTGATAAATTCCATAGGTACACATGAGTTAACCAAATAAGATGAATCTAAATCATCCACTTCAACAGGTGCGCTATTACGTATCTTTAATTCTTTAGAGCTTTTAGTTTTAGTTGTAATGGCTTCGTTCTCGTGAGATGGCTCGTCAAGTTGCTCAGGAGTAAGCTCGGTAGCTTCCTTACAAGATGCCAGCTCATGGTGACGCTCAAAAGGATTAATTACACAGATGAACGCTGAGTAGCCACCCTTAACAGGTTTAAATTGTTCAATACGAGTAATGATTCCTAGCTCGCTGAAACGTTTGAGGGCACGCTGAATAGTACGTTTAGAGTATCCTGTTAGATCAGCTAACGTGTTATTCTTGAGGTAGCTAACTCCAACGAATTTACATGAGTAGTTTGATAACTTTAGAAGTATCACTCGTTCGCTATCTTTTAAGTTATATTCCTTAAGAGTAAAATCAATAGTTTTGTCCATCTCGGCAACAGACTGAAAGCTTTCATATTTTCTTAACTTCTTCATATTCTTTTCCTCCTATATGAGAAGGAACACCTCTTGAGCTAGTACCAGTAAGCATGATACAATAGCAAACAAGAAAGCTCCTTCGAGTTTTCTTCCAAGAGAGAACCCTGTCAGGTCGCCAAACTAGAGCAGGGTTCTCTTTTTATTTGTCTTAAAAGTCAAACCTATTGAGTGGATTATACTTATCGTTTGATTCAGCTAACGAGTTACCGAAAGCATGTAGGTACATCTCAGTAGTTCTTATTTGGGAGTGATGCATAAGCTTACTCAAGGTGTATATATCCATGCCAGCTCTTAAACAGTTACTCGCATAGGTATGCCTAAACATGTGAGCTGTAGTTTTGAATCCCATACGCACAGACAACCTAGTGAACATTAACTTGCCAGCATTCACTGTGAGTGGGTTACCTCTGTGGTTATTAAACACGTGAGCAGGCAACTTAATGTAGTACTTCTCGCAGAATAATCTCCACTCGTACAACTCCCGAGCCACCTTATCCGTTAACGGAGTAGACAGGCTCTTACGATTCTTCCCAAAGATGGTGATAGTCTTATTGAGTAGATCCACGGAGTCCCACCTCATGGATACCAGCTCGCCTAGTCTTATGCCTGTACCAGCGAGGACGACTATCACGGTATGCCCTCTGTAGCTATACAATGTGTTTTCTCGAGAGCGCATCCTCCTGTAGTATCTAAGCATCTGCTTTATCTGTTCATCGGAGTACACCTTGATAATCTTGTCCGTCTTAGCAGGCTTAATTTTGTTAGTGGGATTGCTGCGGATCTCTATAATGTCCTCATCCTCTAAGTACCTAAAGAATGTCTTCAAGTGTTGGAGCTTACCATTACGGGTGACCACTGTGTTTCCTCTCTCCTTGGAACAGTAGAGGAGGTAGTTCTTTATAACTTGTGGAGTAATATCCTCGATGTTAATAATCTCCTTCTCAGCAACGAGCCAGCGAGAAAACTCATTGAGTGTATCCCCATAGCTCTGTATTGTCCTAGGAGCTAGTCCGCTGAGTTCTTTATCCTCTAGATAATCCTTTATCATAAATCTAAGTAGTGCCATTTAGTTTCCTCCTTGAGTACGCACAAAAAGACCACCTCCATAGGCTACTTGTGAGTAACCTAGAAAGTGGTCTCTTGTGAGAATATTGTTTCTGTCATAGACAACCATTCAGCCTTACCTTGTGAGGCTTGTCCTACCTCGGGGGGATTAACTCGCCTGTCCTACCATAGCGGATAATGAATTTTCAGCAGATGTAGAGGCGGATGCAATAATAGCGCCGTCTTTTTCAATATAGTATGTACGTCCTGTGTTTGTTTCGAGAGCTTGTCTTAATATTTGATGCTAGTCTAAATGATAGACACACCGAACAGAGAGTTTATACTAAAAACAAATAAACAAGTTCGAGGTGTCT
>NZ_JAEHBI010000087.1:0-8088 GCF_016483705.1 Bacillus cereus group sp. N6 | reverse complement strand
CCCGGTGCAATACCGGACTCACTTTTATCAAGCTGCCTAATGAAATAACCGTGTCTAACTTTTAGGGGTCACTTCATAATGTATAAGGGCATAGCTTTTTTGTTGTAATAATTATATTTTGTATTGTACAAAGTAAAGAAATCAAATGTTATTTAAATTACTTCTTTGTACCTTTACTTTTATATGGCTTGGCAGCTGCCTTTTTCTTTGCACTTGATTGCCAACGATTCCATCCTTTACTTCCTGTACCTTGCCCTACACCTTTTTTCGGTTTTGCTTTCGTTTTACTCATATGATCACTCCGTTATATAAAAATCTTATTTGATAATAGTCAATGATTTAGAACATACTCTTTATAAATGACTATGATTGCTTTAAGTAAAAATAAACTGCTTGAATGTTATAGTATAACACGAATTTGTAAGTAAACTGAAAGGAATTACAAAGAAAATGAAAATAATACGAAATACTGCGGATTCTATATTTCGAACGATTACATTACTTGTTGTGTATATGTTAGTTTCGGTTAGTGAAACGTTTTTTGGATTGACAAGACAAAAGAAGTGAAGACGTTATATTGAAAACAATCAATAAAGCCGTAAAATAAAGAATTGAAAAATATTTTTAAATTTTTGTTGACTTTCTTTATTTTTTGTATAGAATAATCATTAATAAAATGTTTCAGAGATGTGACAACAAAACGACTATGAAAGGACGAGTAGTAGTAGGAAGTAGTTTAAGCGAGTCAGGGGTGGTGTGAGCCTGATACGAAGCCTATTATGAAGAACCTCCTGGAGTTGCTAACCGAAATCCTTTACAGGAAAGTAGACTTAGCCGGGAACTTCGCCGTTACAAGAAGAACAGTATCGAGATATTTCATCTCCGTATTGTATAAGTGAGCAACCTCTGTTGCTAATTTGGGTGGTACCGCGGAACCAAAGTCTTTCGTCCCAGTTTTTTGGGAAAGAAGGGCTTTTTTTGTTGGCTTCTTTTCACAACATCCAAACATTTTAGGAGGAAACCACCATGTATCAATCATTAATGACAGTAAGAGAGACTCAAATCGCAATTAAGGAAGTTAAAACATTTTTCGAGGATCAATTAGCAAAACGCCTTGAACTATTCCGCGTATCTGCACCATTATTCGTAACGAAAAAATCAGGATTAAACGATCATTTAAACGGTGTAGAACGTCCAATTGAATTTGATATGTTACATTCAGGAGAAGAATTAGAAATTGTTCACTCACTAGCGAAGTGGAAAAGATTCGCATTACATGAATACGGATATGAAGCTGGTGAAGGTTTATATACAAACATGAACGCGATTCGTCGTGATGAAGAACTTGATGCAACACATTCCATTTACGTTGACCAATGGGATTGGGAAAAAATCGTTCAAAAAGAATGGCGTACTGTAGATTACTTGCAAGAAACAGTACAAACAATTTATGGAATATTCAAAGATTTAGAAGACCACTTATTTGAAAAGTATCCGTTCCTTGGAAAGTATTTACCAGAAGAAATTGTTTTCATCACTTCCCAAGAACTAGAAGATAAATATCCAGAATTAACACCGAAAGGTCGTGAACATGCAATTGCGAAAGAACACGGTGCAGTCTTCATTATCGGAATTGGTGATGCACTTCGTTCAGGTGAAAAGCATGATGGACGCGCAGCTGATTATGATGATTGGAAATTAAACGGTGACATTTTATTCTGGCACCCAGTATTACAATCTTCATTCGAATTATCATCAATGGGAATTCGTGTTGATAGTAAATCACTTGATGAGCAGTTAACGAAAACAGGTGAAGACTTCAAACGTGAGTACGATTTCCATAAAGGTATTTTAGAAGACGTACTACCGTTAACAATTGGCGGTGGTATTGGACAATCAAGAATGTGCATGTACTTCTTACGTAAAGCACATATTGGTGAAGTTCAATCTTCTGTATGGCCTGACGATTTACGTGAAGCTTGCAAGAAAGAAAACATTCATCTGTTTTAATAGAAGGGAGAGAGAATAACTCAAAGAGTTATTCTCTCTTTTTTATTGTGTAAACGAATGGTTTACAGTGAGTTTTACTAATGGTTTCTTTCTTTTTTGGATCCTTTTATGTAATAATTTGTTAAAGGAGGGGACGTTATGAGCTTAGGACAACAACTTAAAAGATTACGAGAGTCAAAAGGGTTTTCACAGGAAGATGTTGCTAAGAAAATTGGTGTAACGCGGCAAGCGGTATATAAGTGGGAAAATGATAAAAGTTGCCCTGATATTGAAAATTTGATCTTATTGAGTGAAATGTATAATGTTACGCTCGATGAGCTAATAAAAGGGAACCAAAATTTAAAAGAGAAAATACATATTGATGAAGATTTTGAGAAAGAGAATGAATTTGGTTTCTACATTGGATGTGGTTTGCTAATTGTGAGTGCTTTCCTTGATTATGAAGGAATGCAAGAGATTTTATTAGGAATTGCACTATTCATGATGGTTTTTTACTCTGACGTGAAGAAAGTTATTTTGAATGAGTTCAGATCATTTTTTAAAAGAAAAGATATATATGATAAGAAGTGAGAAGAGTCCGTTATATTTCCTAGGAAAGAGTATAACAAGTAATTGAATTGTTTTATAATGATTTCGGGATGTTGATAGTATGTTAAAAAGCTCAAACAAGTATAACCCCGTTCTAAAGCTAGGACGGGGTTCAAAATCTAAGTTTTATTAAGCGTAAAGTTCTTTCAAGTATTTTTACTTCGGCAAAGACTTCATATAAAACATTACTTATTTGTTACCGAGTTCTTCCGCCAAACCGATTAAAATACCTTCGGTTCCACGAATGTAGCAGAGTCGATATGAGTCCTCGTACTGAACTACTTCGCCAACGAGCTGAGCACCATGCTTTGTAAGTCTCGATACCATTTCGTCAATGTCTTCAACGGTGAACATGACGCGCAAATAACCGAGGGCATTTACAGGAGCTGTCCGGTGATCTGCTATAGTAGGTGGGGTGAGAAATCGCGAAAGTTCAATTCGGCTATGGCCATCTGGCGTAACCATCATAGCAATCTCTACGCGCTGAGAACCGAGTCCTGTTACGCGACCAGCCCATTCACCTTCGACAGTAGCTCGCCCTTCGAGTTTTAGTCCAATCTCCTCGAAGAAAGAGATTGCGTTATCAAGGGATTCTACAACGATGCTGACATTGTCCATTCTTAGTAATCTGTTGTTTGCCATAGTCTTTATCTCCTTATATGTATAATTTTATTAGTTAATTCTCCTCATAATTATACTAAAATCTCTTCTAAACAAAAAACACCTTGTCACAGTGTAGGAAAATGTGACAAGGTGTTTTCGGGTATAGTATAAAACATTTTGTTAACGAACAACACTTTTTAAACCCTCTACTATTGAAATATGCGCGAACTTTATTTCGAGAATGCTATCATTTTAAGAATTTGATAATGTAGTTGCTATTCGATAATATAACTTCGACTCCCCCGTAAAATATTTCCACCCTATTTCTATTAATATTAGGAAAGAAATAGATTCATATAATTTGCTTTAAGTTTTACTAGTGGAAACTAACTCATCTGTACTAAAGGCTCAATTTTTGCCATAAATGATTGATGTAGTGCCTCGACATCTATTACTAAATGAAGGCGGTCAATAACGACAGACACTTTAATTTCTGATGTACTTACCATTTTAATATGAATATCTTCTTCTTTTAAAGTAGTGAACATATTTGCAGCAACACCTGGATTAGAGACCATACCAGATCCTACAATGGATACTTTTGCTAAATGATTTTCATATTCTACAGATTCATAGTGAAGTGTTTCTTGATTTTGTTCCAATACCTCTAATGTTTCTTTTAAATCATTAGAATGGATTGAGAAGGAGAGGTGAACAGTTCCTTCATTTGTAATACTTTGAATGATGATATCTACATTAATATGTGCCGCTGCTAATGTAGAGAAAACTGTTGAAAGTGCACCTTGTTCTAATCCTTTCATTGTGACGCGTGTAATATTATCTTCAAATGCAATACCTTTAACGATTGATTGTTGTTCCATGTTACATTCTCCTTTTACAATTGTTCCATTTTCTCGTTCCATACTTGAGCGAACTTCTAACATGACATTGTGATTTTTAGCAAACTCAACAGCACGCGGATGTAATACACCAGCACCGAGATTTGCAAGTTCCAACATTTCATCATAAGAAATTTCATCTAATTTATAAGCATTTTTTACAACTCGTGGGTCCGTCGAATAAACACCGGTCACATCCGTGTAAATATCACATTTTTTTGCTTTCAGTGCAGCAGCTAATGCAACAGCAGTTGTATCAGAACCACCGCGGCCAAGTGTTGTAATTTCATGCTTTTCACTAACTCCTTGGAAGCCAGCTACAATAACAATCGTGCCTTCAGTAAGATAAGACTGAATTCGATCAGTATTAATTTCAGTAATCCGTGCACTACTATGTACAGATTCTGTCGTAATACCAGCTTGCCATCCAGTTAATGAAGTCGCGTTATAGCCTTTTGCTTGTAGTGCCATCGTTAATAATGAAATAGTCACTTGCTCTCCTGTTGATAGAAGCATATCCATTTCGCGTTTACTCGGATTTTCTGAAATCGCGTTAGCAAGTGCTACGAGTTCATCTGTGCTTTTTCCCATTGCTGAAACGACAGAGACGATGCTATGTCCTCGTTCATATTCTTCAATAATTAAATTTGCTACATGTTGAATGCGCTCAACGCTTCCAACAGAAGTGCCACCAAATTTTTGTACAATCGTTTCCATTACGAATTCCTTCTTTCATCCATTTTTAAGAATAGATTAGGACATATATAGATCCCAATATTCCTGTAGTTACCAGAGAAAAAACAAAAAACACCATCTCAAATAAGTGAGGATGGTGCTGTTACAGGAAAAGGGAAACAGAAAACGGAGCTAATAAAAAAACCGCCAAAAAAGGAATACCATAAAAATGATATCTCTTTTTTGTAGATAGCTCTTCATACATACACGTCTGTACATATGACAGTTCTGTTTCTATTCGAAAACAGCCCCAATCGATAAATGCAGAGAAATGTATCGATTTCGGCAATACTTCCTTTCATCTAATTTCATAGACATCTCTGTGTCTCCATTAGAATACTCATAAGTATCGCAACCTCTATCTCACGTTTTAGGCGAGAGTGTTTGATTTATGAAGTTGTTGGTAACATTTGTTTTATAATAATTTAAATTTTTCGGGGAATCAAGTGTTTTATATATATTTTAAAAATTCTTTCTGTTTCTGAGAAAGTTTGTGAAAAATGTAGCAAAATAAATTCATTGCATGTACATTAAAATTATAGTGCATTGGAGGTGGAAGAATGAAGGGGAAAAAGCCTATTTATGTTTCGGCAGAAATGAACACAACAATGGAGAAATTATGGGAATACACGCAAGAACCACATATACATACAGAATGGGATACTCGCTTTACTGAAATTTCATATTTAGAGAAAAAAGAAGGAGAACCACAGAAGTTTTTATATAAAACAAAGATCGGATTTGGACTTGAAATAGCTGGGGAAGGAGAATCGATAGGTGAAATAAGAAAAGAAACGGGAGAACGTATTTCTTCTTTAAAATTTTGGACGGATAATAGATTATCTCTTATTCAAACAGGGCGTGGTTATTGGAAGTATACCCCTCGTAAAGAACACATTCATTTTGAGACGCAATATGATTATGATACGAGGTTTGATCGTATAGGGAATGTAATAGATTTTTATATGTTTCGGCCGTTATTAGGCTGGGCGACTGCTTGGAGCTTTGATGCTTTAAAATTATGGTTAGAAAAGGGATTGCACCCTAGGTTACTAATTAGAAGAACAATGACATATTGGCTCGTATGTTTTTTATTTGCATTTGTATGGATGTATCAAGGAATAGTACCGAAACTAATGTTTACCCATTCAGAAGAAGTAAAAATGCTATCTGTGATAATTGGTTCAACTGAACATAGTATTTTTGTACTTAGAATAATTGGATTGTTAGAAATTATTTTTGGTGTCATATGGCTGTTGCCATTTCCAAAACGAAAAGTATTTATCGTACATATTTTTATGTTAATAGCCTTAACGATAGCGGCAGGGATTACGAATATTGCAAGTTTTACAGAGCCGTTTAATCCAATTACATTAAACGTTCTAATCATGGGATTATCAATTGTCGGTTATATAAATAGCACGAACTTGCCAAGCTCAAAAAATTGCAAGAGGAAGAGAAAGGGATAATGTATGGTTAATATGTATGAAAGACTATTAGGGGATTCTTATAAAAAACTACATCCAAAATTACAGAAACGCTATGAAATTACAGAAGAAAATAGTTTTATTGGAGAAGGAAAGATGGATGAGATTTATGGTGGTTCTTTTTTCGTAAAATTCATATTAAAAATTGCATCAAAGTTCCGTATGTTTTTCTCTGAGCGAGGGAAGGAAGTGCCATTTACAATACATAATACCGCTGAGCGGGATGAACATGGACATGAACTTGTGCGGTGGAATCGTACTTTTTATTTTCACAATAAGAAAAGATATTTTAACGCCGTTATGCAGTTGGATGAAGAGAATAATGAAATTGTAGATTGTTTTGGTGAACCACACATACTTGTTTCTACATTGAATTTTCATATTGATGAGGTGGGGGCAATGCATATTTCCTCAAAGAAACAATGGTTTTACATGTTTGGCAGAAAAGTCCCGTTACCTAGAGTCTTATACGGAGAGGCCAACATTGTAGAAAGTTATGATGAAACACGACAATGCTTTCGAATTCATGTACAAGTACGCAATCCGTTAATCGGTTCATTATTTTCATATAAGGGAACATTTGTGGAGAGGAAATAAATGATATGAAAAATATAATAGTTGGGCTTGCTTGTTATATTGTTTTTCTAATATGTGAGTGGACAAATGTAAACCCAGTTGAAGCAATTATTTTATTATCTATTTTGTTATTTATACCGATGTCATTTTGCATTCTTGATAAAAAGACAAGAAGTGGATCATATGTATCCTTTTATAAACTAGTATCGCTTTTATATCCAATCGCAGCAATTAGTGCAATGTTAGCTTTCGTAACAAATCACTATTTCTTTGCATTACTTTGGTTTGTATATACAGGAATCGTTGCGTTATTCGGTGTAAGTAGAGTGCTAGAAAGAGGATGGAAACCGTTAGAGGAGACAGCTATCGATAGTGCGTTTATGTATTTGTTTTTAGGTGGTTTCTGGTTTTTTGCTTCTGTAGCAAAGCTTTCCATTATGCACTTTAGTTCCGACATTGTTTTGCTTACAGCTGCACACTTTCATTATTCGGCATTTCTATTGCCGTTATCAGCTGGTTTAATTGGGAGGAAAAGAGAAAAGAGAAGTAAAGTATATGATGCTATTATGTTTGTCATCGTCATTTCACCTATGACAGTTGCAATAGGAATTACGTACTCAAGAGTATTTGAATTTTTTGCAGTGTTCCTATATTTATGCGCTATTTATAGTTATGGGATTTATGTTTGGCGTACGACATTTAATGCTATTAGTGCAAAGGTTCTTCTGATCATATCGTCTAGTACACTCATGGTAACAATTATGTTTTCGCTTATATATTCATATGGGAATTTGAAACATGTACTGACGATTACAATTGCTCAAATGGTTTGGATTCACGGTGTTGCCAATGGAATTGGAGTAGCGTTACCCGCATTTGTCGGCTGGATGATTGAAAAGACTGCTCCGAATTATAAATATTACGGGAAACCAATGAGCAGGTTAAGAGGAAATACGACAGTTGGTGAAGCATTTTTACATAACAGAAGTTTAATAGATAGCAAGGAATACAAAGGTTTAGTTGATAATATGAACGATTTTCATAGTGAGGGATTTGACATGGCAAAGATTCCTTTAAGTATTACTCGTTTTTATGAAAATACAAAAGAGTATGAGTGGTACTATGTCAAGAAAATAGACAAATCAAACAGAGACATTTTATTCGTTAAGCAGCTTGAGATTGTTGCTTTT
>NZ_JAEHBI010000086.1:0-8139 GCF_016483705.1 Bacillus cereus group sp. N6 | reverse complement strand
TATTTTTTTTCATGTTTTCAAATCGGAAACATGTATTTGGCCTGCTTTTTTGTCTGAAAAAGCTGAGTAGTTACCTTTGAATTAAAAGCGTATAAAAGTATGAATTATTTTAAAATAACATTTGGGTATTGTTGACAATTTGTTTTCAATTCAATATAATGGCTAATAATTTAACAAATAACATACGTTGAAAGAGCCCAGTAGCAGTTTGTCACTGTTAATGAGAGAGCTAGGGGTTGCTGGAACCTAGCACAAACAAACTTGCGAATTACACTCTGGAGTATCTTAGGTAATGCTAAGCGGATTGGCAATCGATATTATTGCTAAGAGTGGTATGAGTAGCTATGCTATTTATACAAACTGGGTGGTAACACGGTGAATAATCGTCCCTATGTCATAGACATAGGGACTTTTTGTTTTCAAAAAAATAGAGGAGATGACAAAAGATGAATATTATTGATGAATTAGAATGGCGCGGCGCCATTAATCAACAGACGGACGAAGAAGGGTTACGTAAGCTAGTAGAAGAGAAACAGATTTCACTATACTGCGGAGTTGATCCGACTGGTGATAGTATGCATATTGGACATTTAATTCCGTTTATGATGATGAAGAGATTCCAGTTAGCTGGCCATCATCCAGTTATTTTAATTGGTGGGGCAACAGGAACGATTGGTGATCCGAGTGGACGTCAATCAGAACGTCAACTTCAAACGTTAGAAGTAGTTCAGCATAATGTGGATGCGTTAACAGCGCAAATGAAAAAGCTATTTGATTTTGGCGGAAATAGCGAAGTGAAGATGGTAAATAACTACGACTGGACACATGAAATAAACATTATTGAGTTTTTACGTGATTACGGGAAGAACTTTAGCGTTAATAGCATGTTAGCGAAGGATATTGTAGCAAGTCGTTTAGATACAGGAATTTCTTTCACGGAATTTACGTACCAAATTTTGCAAGCGATGGATTTCCATCATTTATACACGAAAGAAGATGTTCAACTGCAAATTGGTGGTAGTGACCAATGGGGAAATATTACGAGTGGTTTAGATTTAATTCGTAAGTTAGAAGGGCACGAAGCGAAAGTATTCGGATTAACGATTCCGTTATTATTGAAATCAGATGGAACGAAGTTCGGTAAATCAGCAGGTGGTGCAGTTTGGCTTGATCCTGAAAAAACAACACCATTTGAATTTTACCAGTTCTGGGTGAATACAGATGACCGTGATGTAGTGAAATACTTGAAATACTTTACGTTCTTAACGAAAGAGCGCATTGATGAATTGGCAGTGAAGGTAGAAACAGAGCCTCATAGACGTGAAGCGCAAAAAGTATTAGCGGAAGAAATGACGAAATTCGTTCATGGAGAAGAGGCACTCCTGCAAGCTGTGAAAATTACAGCAGCGTTATTTAGCGGAGATATTAAATCGTTAACAGCCGATGAAATTGAACAGGGCTTTAAAGAGATGCCAACATTCCAGTCTTCAAAGGAGACGAAAAATATCGTAGAATGGCTAGTCGATTTAGGAATTGAGCCATCTAGACGACAAGCACGTGAGGATATTAATAATGGAGCTATTTCGATGAATGGCGAAAAAGTAACGGATGTGGGTACAGATGTTACTGTAGAAAATTCATTTGATGGACGATTTATTATTATTCGTAAAGGAAAGAAGAACTACAGCTTAGTGAAGTTAGGAGAATAATTTGTGTGAAAGGATGGGAGTAGGAAGAATACTTCCATCTTTTCATATACACAATTTAGACATAAAATAATCAGTAAATTTAGATAATTAAAAGGGTTATAATATTCTTCTGCCGAATAAATAAGTTAGAGAAAATTACGGACAAAAATAGCCCGAACCATGCAGGGCATGATTCGGGCTTATATTCAGATTAGTAAGCTAAGCTGAATAGACCTTTAATGTGTGATAAGTAACGAACGTTACTTGCTTCTTTCATTAATGATGCTGGTAAGCCTTTAAGTGGAGTATTGCTTGCTCCAATTGTAGCAACAGCATCTTTACGTCCTAGACTAGCAAGTGTTCCAGAGTTTACAGGTGCGAACTCTTCGAATGCTTTGCCTTCTAGTGCTGCGTATAAGTTGTATCCAATTAACTCACCCATTTGCCAAGCGATTTGTGCAGTTGGTGGGTATGGACGTCCGTCTGGAGCGAAGACAACAGCGCTGTCTCCAGCAACGAATACGTCTTTGTGAGAAGTAGATTGTAGGTATGCATCAACTGTTGCACGGCCACGGTTTACTTCAAGACCTGATTCACCGATTAATGGGTTACCTTGTACGCCGCCTGTCCAAACGAATGTGTTAGCAACAAGTTTTTGACCGTCTTTTAAGTCGATTTCATTGCCAGCAACGTTTGTTACAGGAAGACCTGTTAAGAATGTAACACCGCGTGCTTCTAGGCTAGTAGTTGCACGTTCGATTAAGTGGTCTGGTAATACTGGAAGGATTTTTGGACCTGCTTCAACAAGAAGAAGTTTAACTTCTTTTGGATTTACGCCGTGGCTTTTTGCAAGTTTAGGCATAATGTCAGCAAGCTCACCAACTAGCTCAACGCCAGTTAATCCGCCACCACCGATTACGATTGTAGCATCAGCTTCGTTTTTCGTTTTCGCGTATTCACGAATACGGTCTTCAACGTGTTTGTAGATTTTGTTTGCATCAGCAGCAGATTTTAATACCATGCTGTTTTCTTCTAGTCCTGGAATACCGAAGTAAGCAGTTTTACTTCCTAAAGCAACTACAAGTGCGTCGTAAGATAAAGTAGTGCCACCAGCTAGTTTAATTTCTTTGCTATCAACTGAGAATGACTCAACTGTTGCGATTTTAAGATCGATGTCTTTACCTTTGAAAAGCTTTGTAAGTGGCATTGCAATTGCTTGCTCAGCGACGTTACCAGCTGCAAGGCGGTGTAGTTCAGTGATGATTTGGTGTGTTGGGTATTGGTTAATCACTGTAACTTGTGCTTCTGATTTGCTGTAATATTTACGTACGTTTAAAGCGGCAAGAAGACCGCCATAACCAGCGCCTAAGATGACAATTTGTTTTGACATAGTATGATATCCCCCGTCTTTACTAATTGTTGTTATAAGTTAACTTATTTATTGTTACGTTCTGCACTAATTTGAAGATATGCGTTCACAAAGCGGAACATTTTTTGTGCTTGTGGGTCTTTTAGTAATTTTAATAGACCGAACAGGCCGATAACTTCGTTGCTTTCGTCAGCACGATCTTTCGCTTCGATAGCAGTTGCAGCCATGCCTTTCACTGTATCTTTTACAGGTTCTACAAGCTCTGTGATTGCACTAACAGTGTCGCTTTTTAATACTTCATCAGTAGCAACAGTTTGAGCGAAGTCATAAGACTTAGTTAAAATGTTAACAAGCTCAGTTAATTTTGGAAGCTGTTCTACTAGTGTAGTTAATGATTCTTGTACCTCAGGTTTTAACAACTGATCAAGTACATCAAGTTGTCCTTGGCTAGCAGAAATTTGTACAGTTTCTTGTTCTGGCTTTGTTTGAGTCATAGTTTCTGGCATCTCCAATTCTCCTTTACGATAGCAATACTCTTATTTTTGATAGGTAAGATAGTAAACGTTTGCGAAACTTTATACAAAGTTTCACAAAGCACAATAAAATGCCTTTAAATTTATGCCAGCAAGTAAGCTGAAATCATAAATCCAAAACCATAATGTCCTACCTATTATTTATGAACTGTCCGATACATGGCTTGTCCGCATAATGGAAAGTTCCTTTATCGGAAAGTGTATATAATATATATCCTATATTATATACTATATACACCTATGTTAACATAAAAATGATTCCTAATTATTTGATATTAAGCGTATAATGTAGTACTGACAAGGCGTGAAAGCGCATAAATTATTTTGTTAAGGTTAGAAAGGTACGTATATATAAATAAAAAAAGGAAAAAATGGACAAATTTATGTTCATTTTTTCCTTTTTTTATTGTTCACCTTCTGTAATTAGCATCGATGTGTTACCGCTTTTTTCAAGGTGGCATTCGCCCCAAGTACAAAGGGAATCAAGAATGGATTCTAAAGACCAACCGTAGTCTGTAAGAGAATATTCTACTTTCGGTGGTACTTGATTGTATACCTTTCTTTGAATAACTCCGTCTTCTTCTAATTCGCGTAATTGCTGTGTTAACATCTTTTGTGTAATACCAGGCATGAGACGTTTTAATTCACTCGTTCTCTTTGTACCTTTCGTTAAGTGGCAAAGAATAACGACTTTCCATTTTCCGCCGATAACCTCTAAAGTCGCTTCAACGGGAATATTATATTTCTTCATATAAAAAAATCTCCTTTGATGAATATAGATTTCAGTTCTCCAACAAAAGAAGCCAAATAATTTAAATGTTACTAAAAAGTACCTATAGCACTTTAAAGTACGTACTTTTTATCATGTTGAATATGTTCCATAATAGCATACGTAAGAGGGAAATGAGTAGTACGTTACTAAAAAGTGCCTATGTTACTTTTTGGTACCTATCGTACTTTAAAGTGCGTTCTTCAAAAAAAGAGTGAAGCCATTCATAATAGCATATATCAGCAGTAACATTATTTTTGTAGAAGAAAAAAGGCCTTTTTTCATACTATTATGATTGGATTTCTCGTATTAAGGAGGAGTTCAATTGAATTCATATACAGTATCTTCTTCGGTAGTACAGACGAATCGGAGAAGCATGTTTGCTTTATTAGCACTAGCAATTAGTGCGTTTGGAATTGGTACAACCGAATTTATTAGTGTCGGTTTATTACCATCTATTTCAGAGGATTTACATGTTTCTGTTACAACAGCGGGTTTAACCGTTTCTTTATATGCATTAGGAGTAGCGTTTGGTGCCCCAGTATTAACGTCATTAACAGCTAGTATGTCGCGAAAGGCGTTATTAATGTGGATTATGATTATTTTCATTATTGGTAATGGAATTGCGGCAGTGGCAACAAGTTTTACTGTGTTGCTTATCGCAAGGGTTGTATCTGCGTTTGCACACGGCGTTTTTATGTCGATAGGATCCACAATTGCGGCTGCGCTTGTACCAGAGAATAAACGTGCGAGTGCAATTGCATTTATGTTTACTGGTTTAACTGTTGCGACCATTACAGGCGTACCGATTGGAACATTTATCGGTCAACAATTTGGCTGGAGAACATCGTTTATGGTAATTGTGGCAATTGGAATCGTTGCCTTAATCGCCAATAGTATGCTAATTCCTTCTAACTTAAAAAAAGGTACGTCTGTATCATTTCGCGATCAATTCAAACTGATTACGAATGGAAGGCTATTACTTGTATTTATTATTACTGCATTAGGATACGGGGGAACATTCGTAACGTTTACGTATTTATCTCCGCTATTACAAGAAGTAACAGGATTTAAATCAAGTACCGTTACAATTATTTTGTTAGTGTACGGAATTGCAATTGCGATTGGGAATATGGTTGGCGGGAAATTATCAAATCATAATCCGATTCGAGCATTATTTTACATGTTCTTTATTCAAGCAATTGTATTATTTGTTTTAACATTTACAGCGCCATTTAAAGTCGCTGGACTCATCACAATTATTTTTATGGGACTATTTGCGTTTATGAATGTTCCAGGGCTACAAGTGTATGTCGTTATCTTGGCTGAGAGATTTGTTCCAAGTGCTGTTGATGTGGCATCAGCGATTAACATTGCAGCATTTAACGCAGGAATTGCTCTTGGTGCTTACTTGGGCGGTATTGTAACGAACTCGTTAGGGTTAATTCATACGGCCTGGGTAGGCGGCATCATGGTAGCAGGGGCTGTAATTTTAACAGCGTGGAGTATGACATTAGAAAAAAGGGATTAAGTGAAATAAGGGAGAGAAAATATAATGAAAAATTTACAAAGTACAACAACATTGCATAACGGTGTAGAAATGCCTTGGTTCGGTTTAGGTGTATTTAAAGTAGAAGATGGACCAGAACTTGTAGAAGCAGTAAAATCGGCGATTAAAGCAGGATACCGCAGTATTGATACAGCTGCGATTTATGGAAATGAAAAAGCAGTTGGAGAAGGAATTCGCGCTGGTATAAAAGAAGCCGGGATTACTCGAGAAGATTTATTTATTACTTCAAAAGTGTGGAATTCGGATCAAGGATATGAAACGACACTTGCTGCATATGAAGAGAGCTTAAAAAAATTAGAGCTAGATTATTTAGACTTATATCTTGTCCATTGGCCTGTAGAAGGGAAATACAAAGATACGTGGAGAGCGTTAGAAACACTGTATAAAGAAGAACGTGTGCGTGCAATTGGCGTAAGTAACTTCCAAATTCATCATCTGAAAGACGTATTAGCAGGTGCAGAAATGAAACCAATGATTAACCAAGTGGAATATCACCCTCGTTTAACACAAAAAGAATTACAAGCGTTCTGTAAAGAGCAAGGTATTCAAATGGAAGCATGGTCACCACTTATGCAAGGTCAATTATTAGATAACGAAACATTACAAGAAATTGCTGATAAGTATGATAAAACGACAGCTCAAATCATTTTACGTTGGGATCTTCAAAATGAAGTTGTAACAATTCCGAAATCAACGAAAGAACACCGCATTATTGCAAATGCTCATATATTTAATTTTGAATTAACGAAAGAAGATATGGAGAAAATTGATGCGTTAAATGAAAATCATCGCGTTGGTCCAGATCCTGATAACTTTGATTTCTAAACTTATAGTGGAGAGAAGGGGTGCAAACAGTTTGCACTCTTTTTTGTTTTGCTTATGCATAAAAAAAGTTTCTAACTAAATAATAAGCAGAAGAAAATTTGTTATTTCATAAGGGGTTGTAAACATGAATATAAAAAGATCGTTCAAGCTAATGGCCGCTTTTTTGAGTGTTTTATTTGTATTTGCGAACTTATTATTTCCACTTCAAAAAGCATTCGCGGAAGTTATGGATCATACAAAGTATGAAATGGATTGGAGTTATAGTAGGTCAAAGAAGAAACCAATTCGAACAGAGCTTATTAAAACAGCAGATGGAAAAATTGCCGTTTGCTTAAATGTAGATTTGAAATCTCCAAGCGGTCAAGATTTACCGGAAATGGGCAAAGTGGATATTAATGTATACCGTGTACTGTTAAATGGGTATCCGCAAAAGAGTCCACAAGAATTAGGTGTTTCTGATTGGAGAGAGGCACATTATGCAACGCAGCTTGCAGTATGGAATGCGTTAAAACAAATTGATATTAATGATTTAGATTTCCGTAATAAAAATGTAGAAAAGGTAACGAAAGATATCGTTGCAAAAGCAAGTGCTAGTGAAGAATTACAAGAAATTACGATGAGCGTAATACCGTCAGAAGAACAACAAGCAGTGTTGAAAAATGATTTCTTTGAAACAGGTTTATATACAGTGGAAACAAATGCGAAAAGCGGAACATATAAAGTGCAAGCAACAGGTGCACCAGAAGGCGCGAAATTTGTAAATGAAAAGGGCGAAGCAAAAACGGAATTTAATGTAGGAGAAAAGTTCCGCATCTTAATTCCGAAACAAACACCAGCTGGTGGGTTTAGCTTTAAAGTATTAGGAAATTTAACAAAGTTACAAGGGATTGCACATAAAGGGACACCGACTATTCAAAATGCAGTTGTATTACTTGAGCGTAGTGAAGAAAAAACAAGTCCGGAGTTATCGGTAAGTTGGAAAACAACAAATGGTCATGATAATAATAAACCACATACTCCAAATGAACCACATAAACCGAATCAAAAGAGATAATGAAAAAGCATTGGCACACAGCCAATGCTTTTTTGCAGTTCATTTATTTACAGAGCCATTATCTTTAGTAAAGCAGTTTGCATATGCACTGAATGGATCTTCGATACTTTTCATTATATGGTTGACGCTTTTACAATGTATCGTTTGGTGGTTATTCGTAGATAGAAAAAGGAGTGGATTATAATCGATAAAGATATTTTAATGTTACCGCTAGTACTTATAGCGATTGCTCTATTTCTTTTCACTTCACAAATCGTAACTACTCAGCTTCCTCACGGAAGCTTTTTTAATTTTACTAGTTTCATATGCCTCTCATTTGTAAATACTGAGT
>NZ_JAEHBI010000085.1:0-8504 GCF_016483705.1 Bacillus cereus group sp. N6 | reverse complement strand
ACGTTGTTTGTTTCGTTCAGTTTTCAAAGAACTACTCGGTCGCTCATTTGCGACTTCCTTATGTTAACATCTTCGTTAGTTAATGTCAACTAAGTCTTTCATTTTGTTTGCCGCGTTCTGCGTTATTACATCGGCGACTTGTTCTATATTACACCTCTATATCCTAATCGTCAATACCTTTTATCCTTTTTATTTTATAAATTCTAAAGGGTATTGAACCTTCTTCATTTATACTCCGTTCCTAGAGATTAATAAACTGTTGCAATCACTTTCATAATCGACAGTTTATACTTTCTTACTTACACCTTTCTAAAGAATGAATAGCAAGCCAAACAAATATATATTAAAGGTAGCACTTTTTATTTCGAGTACATTCCAGCTATATTCACAATTATCTCCTACCACTTCTCTCTAGGAATTATAAATACACCATGCATTTACTAAAAATCTAATTAACTTAGGAGGCGTTATGAAATGCATGTTAATAAGAAGATCATTTATGTATCCCATGATGCCCATTTCCACGGAGCACAGCTGCTTTCTTTACATACTATTAAAGCTCTTAAAGAAAACTTTCATTACTCCGTCGCAATTATTTCTATTGGAACGGGCATTTTAATCCACGATTTTCAAAAGTATGGTCCTGTTTATTGCCTAGAGGAAGACTACCCAACAGAAAAAAGGGTCGAATTATTAATAAAGAAGTTACTATCACAAGACTATACCATCGCCATATGTAGTACCGTCATAAGTGGTGACATAGTTGCATTACTAGCTAAACACAATATAAAAGTTATTTCATTAATACATGAATTGCCGCATTTAATACAACAGTACTCTGCCGAGGGGAAAGCGAGAAACATTGCCCAGTTTGCTTACAAAATTGTCTTCCCTTCACAGTACGTGTATGAAAAATTCCGTACAATCACCCAATTAGATCATCAAAAATGTCACATCCTCCCTCAAGGCTTGTTTAACCACAATCCTTATAAGAACAATATTGCAAAAGCTAGAAGCGAATTACGAAAAAAACACAACCTGCCTCTAGATAGCAAAATCATTTTGGGAGTAGGTTTTGCTGATCATCGGAAAGGGATAGATTTATTCTCACTTATTGCTTACTCAGTAAGAAAAGTTCATACGAATATTCATTTTATCTGGGTCGGGAGAACAGACGTTCATTTCTTTAACACACTATCCCCAAGATATACAGCACATTTCACATTAGTTGAGCCTACTCCAGATATCGGTTTATATAACGCCGGGGCTGATTTATATTTATTAACTTCAAGAGAAGATCCTTTTCCAAACGTTGTTTTAGAAGCATTAGATACAAAAGTCCCTGTTATAGGGTTTAAAAACGCTGGAGGTTTTGAAGATGTTGTTACGGAACAAACTGGCGCCTTAGTAGACTTTTTAAATTTACCGCAGGCGCTGGAAAGAATATATGAATTTATTGGAGATGAAGACTTACGATTACAAAAAGGGCGCTTTGGCCAAGAGCTTATTGAAAAAGATTTTAACTTTCTTCATTACATTTATCAACTGTTAAACCTACTTGATCATAATTACAAAAAAATAAGCGTAATCATACCGAACTATAATTACGAAAAATACTTACCTGACCGAGTTAAATCCATATTAAACCAAACCTATCCCCTTTACGAACTAATTTTCCTAGACGATGCCTCCACTGACAATAGCGTATCTATATTTAAACAGCTGCTCTCAAACGAAAATAAGCCCCACCTAAAAGTTCAGCAGATTATTAATGATAAAAACTCTGGTTCTGTATTTAAACAATGGATAAAAGGCGTCTCTGCAGCAACCGGTGATTATATTTGGATTGCAGAGGCCGATGACTTATGTGATCAGACATTTTTAGAAGAAGTAATACAAGGGTTTCATATAAATGGTGATGTTACCTTAAGCTACACACAATCAAAACAAATAGATGAACAAGGAAATATCCTGGCCAATCATTATTTAGATTACACAAATGATATTGATAAAGAAAAATGGAAAAGTTCTTATTTTCGAAAAGGGATAGATGAAATACAAGATACATTACTTATCAAGAACACCATACCTAATGTCTCCAGTGTAGTTTTTAAAAACATAGATATAAAAACTACAGAAAAACAATTAGAAAAGTTTAAAGTAGCTGGTGATTGGTTTTTCTATGTTTCTATTCTTAAAGAGGGGAACATTTATTTCAATCCAAAACCACTAAACTATCATAGACGACATACAAATAGCGTAACGGGAACAGAAGATTCATATTCCCATTACAGTGAAGTTGTACAAATGCAGAATTTCATTAAAGAAACCTTTACTATCGACAATATTTCAAAAAAGAAAATGTACACATATAGAAAGTATCTTAAAGCATATTTGAAGATTGAATGATATACTTTCTTCGCCATCAGTGTCTCTTGTAAGACGTTACTATCATTTAAGGGGGGTTACTCATTGAAAGAATTTATAGAGGCAAATAAAGATTTGATTTCTCAAATTGCACACAACTACAATGTAAATGCAAGTATCCATCCAGAGGATCATATCTTTCAATTCCTTGTCACTAATCCAGTCTTCCCATCTAAAAAAGAAGCGATAGATTATTATTTTCAAGATGGGAGAAAATCCGCAGAAACACTCTTAGATTTAATTACGTCCTTTTATCCTCCTATAGACACTCCAATAAAATTATTAGAATTCGCATCCGGATACGGCTGCATAACACGTCATTTATTAAACCTACAAACGAACTTAAGTATAACTACCTGCGATATACATGAAGAGGCTATTACTTTTATTGAACGTACATTAAATACTTCTTCTATCTTATCTCACCCTGAACCTGAACAAGTAAATTTGACCTCCTCTACGTATGATATCGTTTTTTGTCTATCCTTTTTTTCTCATATGCCTGATACAACTTGGTTCCGTTGGCTTCAAACATTGTATAATGCTGTTTCTCCTGAAGGTTTACTCATTTTCACGACTCATGGTTATCAAAGTAAAAAGTACTTCAGCTTTCCAGATTTAAATAAACAGGGTTATTGGTTTCTCCCTTCTAGTGAACAATTAGATTTGGATGTTCATCAATACGGGCAAACGATTGTTAGTCCCTCTTACGTATGTGACAAAATTAAATTATTACCCTATAACCCTGTCATCAAAAAATACACTGAAGGTTTTTGGTGGGAACATCAAGACCTTTGGGTAATAAAAAAAGAAATAAAATAATAAACCACGCTCTACTTATACAAAAGTAGGGCATGGTTTATTATTTTTTACTATATAAGAACTCTTCAATCCATAGCTTATTTAATCTAATTCCACTTTTGAAATCTATTTTCGGTTCCCAGTTACATTCTCGTCTTACTCTATCTATATTTAAAATGATTTTTTGAACATTTTCTTGCCTTTGTTTATAGCAGGTAAAGTCCACTTTTCTTTCCGTTAATTTCTCCAATTCTACTATAATTCGTTTTAAAGAGAGACCCTTGCCGCTCCCTATGTTATATACACAAGATTTCAAACGATTTAATTTTGATAGTTGTATAGTGATTTCAACTAAATCATCGATATAAATATAATCTCGAATAATCTCTTGTGGATTCCCATATATATTAATCTTTTCATTACTGAGATGCTGATACAAAAAACAGTTTATTGCCCCAACTTTCTTTAAAGGATTTTGATATTTTCCATATGGATTAGAATATCTACATACAACATAGTCAATTCCGTATTTTTTCTTATAAAAGTACAAGTAATTTTCAAGCGATACTTTTGTTATTCCATAAGGAGAAAGTGGTTTTAATGGATGTTCCTCATCAATAGGTAAATATTCCGGTTCACCATAAACCGTGCCTCCAGAAGATGCTAAAACGATTTTTTTAACAGGAAAATTTTTAACACTTTCCATGAAGTTAAGAAAAAAAAAGCTACTGTTTATATCTCCGAAAACATCTTCAATTGAAGTTGCTACATTAGACGTTGCAGCTAAATAAATAATAATATCCACATCCACTAAAGCTTTATATATATCTTCAACATTTGCTAAATCACCTTTAATAAATTCAACATCACTTATAATATTTTGAGGAAAATTATTTATATGTCTGGAAAATACTTTGACAGTTTGACCTTGTTTCAATAAACCTAATGCGAGGTTAATACCAATGAAACTATTTCCACCTACTATTAAATAATTATTCTTCCTCATAATATCCTCTCTAGTAATAAGATTTTTGCTTATCACACCTAGAAATGCAACTAAATGAACTTGGTCACTGCTATTATTCATCCTCTTATCATTGTATGCTTCCTATAAATTTTCATTATCTTTATTTTATATTTTCCTTTTAGAATCACTATCTTATTTAAGCTGACCGCAAAAAACACTCATACTATTTACTCATTCCCATGAATATATTGCATTAGTAAAAACTTCCCTTCTCCATAAATAAAAATTTCAAAAAGGAGCACTACATGTATGAAGAGTGTAAATCAAGAGCTTTTAAATCATGTAATCCTACATAAAGATCGAATCCCACATTTCCATAAAGACTTTCCACTTATACTATTCTGGAGCCATAGAAGCGGATGTACCGCCTTAGCTAATTGGTTCTTTTTTCAAATTGGATTGTTTAATGAAGCAAAGAAATACCATGACTTTATTCATTACTATGAATTCTGGGTGTATAAAAACAACACTAACTACATACCAGAGTTACAAAATGGGCTTCTAACAGCAAATAAAGATGTTTGTAAACTTGTACGGAATCCCTACAAAAGGGCCGTCAGCTCATTTTTATTACTTGCTGACAATCCATATGCTAGCCCTCAATGGGAAAATATCCGCCACTATTTGTATAATGACAAATATAGTAACCGTGGAGTATCATTTAAACAATTTTTATATTACATTCGAGCATTGGGTTCAAATTCCCTAGCAATGGACATACATTTTAGTCAGCAATACGTTCCAGGTGAAGAAAATTTCATCCAATACTATATTCCTTTAGAAGATTTTAATACACAAATCACTAAGATAGAACACACGTACGATTTGATTAAATCCAATTTAGCGCTTCTTACAAATTCAGATCATCATCGGGCTCATAAGATGCTTTATACAGGAAGCTATGCAGAACTCAGCATTACAGATGCCACCTTCCCTCGCTTTCCAACATATGAAAGCTTTTATGATGAAGAAACAATGGCGTTAGTTACAGAAATATATGCACAAGACTTTGAAATGTATCCGTACACAAAAGGGATATTCTAAGTCGATACATTCTTCAATGAATAAAAGCGAATGTATCGCATAGCATAAAGTGAAACTTTAATTAGCGTGGGGTTCTCTCCCGCTAATTATTCCATTCTACCAATCTCACTTTTATGGGTTCCCTAATTTCCACCCACTCTCTTTGATTTCACTGATTGTTGACGTGTGTGTCATATGCATTTTTTTACAAAGGAGTGATGTCATGTGGAAGGTAATTTGAAGCACAATAATGGATATTGCGTTATTTGTGAGAAGGAAACTACATTTATAGAGCATAATGATTGGCTTAGAGATCATTACTTATGTTCTACATGCCACTCTATACCAAGGCAGCGAGCTATAATCCAAGTTTTAAATACATTTTTTCCTAAATGGGGTTCCTATCATATCCACGAATCCTCTCCTGGGGGAATTACAACTCAGCTACTTATAAAAAACTGCAAAAACTATACGTATTCTCAATACTTTAAAAACTATCCTCTCGGCCAATACTTTCAAGGAATTAGATGTGAGAACTTAGAGGATATGACTTTCCAAAATGAATCTTTTGATTTGTTCATTACTCAAGATGTCTTTGAACATGTAATGGAGCCAAACAAAGCCTTTAAAGAAATAGAGCGTGTATTAAAGCCTGGCGGTGCTCATGTGTTTACTGTCCCTTGGTATCATACACTCACAAAGACTTTACAAAGAGCACGAATCAATAAAGAAGGAATCGAATATATTGAGGAGCCAATTTATCATGGTAATCCTATTGATAAGAACGGGTCTTTAGTAACATTTGATTGGGGTCAAGATATGATTGAATATATTTATACACATGCAAATATGTATACCATTGTTTATTTACAAAAGGATAGATCACTGGGGTTAGATGCTGAATTTCTACACGTTTTTATTAGTAAAAAACACGAAAATAATTTTTAGGTACTATATAATTTGGAGGTTAACAAATGAATAACTTCAAGTTAGGAAATGATTTTGATAACCTTGTTAGCCCGCTTTCTGATGTTGAACTTCTAAATCTATTTATACAAAGTTGCTCACAAACAAAGATAAATGGCATTCCAGTACCTATGTTCCCCCCTGAAGAAATTCAACAACAGTTTGTAGGTGCTTCCTATGAACATGCTCTTTATGAAGCATATTTGTTTTATAGCCATGTAAAAACATATGCCCAAAATCTAGGTGTTCCTTTGAATAAAGGACGTAAAATTTTAGACTTTGGTTGCGGATGGGGAAGAATCATACGCTTCTTTTTCAAAGATGTTCGCGATGAAAATTTACTTGGTATTGATGTAGATCCCCTCATGATTACTCTTTGTAATGAAACGTTAGGAAGAGGGATATATAAAACAGCCAACCCACAACCTCCTGTAGGATTTATTAATGACAATTCATTAGATATCATATTCGCTTATTCTGTATTCTCACATTTATCCGAAGAAACAGCAGAAAATTGGATAAAGGAATTTTCAAGAATTCTTCGTCCAGGTGGCATCTTCATCGCCACAACACAAGCACGCTATTTTCTCGATTTCTGTCAACAATTTAAGGAACACCCTGAATTAATTCAAACGGGATGGCATAAAACTTTATCTCAAGCTTTTCCAGATATAAATCGTGCCATCTCGGATTATGAAAGCGGCAATTTTGTCCACAGCCCTACGGGAGCTGGAGACGTTAGAAACAGTAGCTTCTACGGGGAAACCGTTATACCTAGAACTTATATTAAAAACCACTATGAGAAGTATTTAAAGCTACGGGACTTTTTTGATGATACAAACCGGTTACCCCAAGCTCTATTTGTTCTCCAAAAAGATTAACTCTTTTCGCTCATTGTATAATGAAGATCATTTTGTATCTCAGCCGTATATATTAAATCATCAAAGATTTCCATATTAAGCACACTGTACAAAAGAATTCATTATGCAGCATAAACACAGTAAGTAAATAACATATCTCATGTTTTAACTAGATTCGAAAAATCAAAAGTAACTTCCCACCACTTGAACTACGAAGGACATAAGGGGGATATATCTTGAAAATAATCGCTTTTTACTTACCACAGTTTCATCAAATAAAAGAAAATGACCGATGGTGGGGGAAAGGGTTTACTGAATGGACAAATACTAAAAGTGCACGACCTTTATTTTCAGGACATTACCAACCTAGAGAACCTTATCAAGATTTTTATTATGACTTAACCACCCCATCCGTAAGAAAATGGCAAGCAGAAATCGCCAAAGCACATGGCATATATGGTTTTTGTTATTACCATTACTGGTTTAAAGGGAAGAGGCTATTGGAGGCACCCTTTAATGAGGTACTTAAGATGAAAGAACCAGATTTTCCATTTTGCCTTTCTTGGGCAAATGAACCGTGGACAAAAACTTGGGATGGTCTTGATAGTCACATATTAATGCCTCAAAATTATGGAGAATTATCGGATTGGAAAGAGCACTTTGAGTATTTATTGCAAGCTTTCCAAGATGAGAGATATATCCGTATAGACGATAAACCACTATTCATTATTTATCGCCCCGGGCATATCCCTCATTGTGAACAAATGCTTCATTATTGGAATACACTCGCACAAGAAAATGGTTTGAAAGGTATATACTTTGCAGAAACATTAAACAGCTTTCCACTTCCTAATATAAATGGATTTGATGCTAGCATTGAATTCGAGCCTTTTTATACAATTGCTCATGATAGCTCTTCAGACATAAATAAAACAATATATGAGTCTGGTAAACAAATAAACGCTTGGGATTATGATAAAGTGTGGATGTATATACTAAAACGATCTCCTCCAGAGAAAAAAACATTTCCTGGTGCCTTTGTTGACTGGGACAATACAGCACGCCGCAAAGACTTAAATAGCAGCATCTTCCTAGGTTCTACCCCTAGGAAGTTCACGATATATTTAAGCAAACAAATCCAGCGTACCTATTCTCTTTACAACAGCGAGTTTTTATTTATTAATGCGTGGAATGAATGGGCAGAAGGTACTTACTTAGAACCAGATAAAAGGTATGGATTCGCCTATTTAGAAGGAGTTAAGCAGGCAATTAACAGAGGTATGAAAGCATACAAAAAAGACGAGTCATTCTGACTCGTCTTAATAGTTGCTTGGCGACGTCCTACTCTCACAGGGACAAGGTCCCAACTACCATCGGCGCTAGAGAGCTTAACTTCCGTG
>NZ_JAEHBI010000084.1:0-8576 GCF_016483705.1 Bacillus cereus group sp. N6 | reverse complement strand
ACTTTCCCCATGTAGACACCTCATTTGGTTCATTTTTTATTATAGTAACCTGTGTCTACTTTTTAGTCTAACATCAAGGATAGGAGACACATTTTTACGACACAACTCTCTACATCAACAAAGAACTCTTTTCGAATACACACATTGTAATAAATATATATATAATGACCTTTTCAAAAGCCTTTTCTATCATGAATCATGGAAAAGATGAGACAAAAATACACCTTAGGCAAAAGTCTTTTTTGACCTATCCGACTTAGTATCCATCTTGTATACTGATATTCCTAAAAAGCTTTCTATCTTTTAGGCACATGTATTACAGAAAGGAGAATAGATATGCACCAAAAATCACGGGAACAGCAAGCGTATGAATATATTAAATACGCGATACTAACAGGAGAATTGAGCAAAGGGGATTTATTACACCAACATCATTTAGCCATTCAATTTGGTATGAGTCGTACACCCATTCGCCAAGCATTATCAAGGTTATCAGGGGAAGGATATGTAACATCTTATGGAAAATCAGGAACGTTTGTTTCATATAAAAATCCCCTTTCTATACAAAAGAGTTGATATGAAAAAACGACTTTTATTTCCCTGTATTTTCATGCTTATACTAAGCAGTTGTTACTATGTTCAGCAACAGGGTCTTTCACGTATGTTCCAGCAACCAGATACGGTTTCACCTATTATACCAAATGAGAAAATCATAAAAGAAAAGCAGGAAAGACACGATATTACCTCTCCCCCTATGAAATTAGAATTTCAGCAAACACAAGTTACAGTCAACATTCTTCCTGTAGGATTAGATTCAACAGGAAGAATGTTAATAAAAGATAATCTAGAGGTTGCCTCATGGTATAAACAAAGTGCGGTTCCTGGTAATCCAGGAAATGCTTTGCTTGCAGGACATCGAGATTGGAAAGGGGACTTAGGACCTTTTCAATACTTAGAAAATATTCAAAAAGGAGAACATATTCTTATACAATACGAAAATAAAGAAGTTCGCACGTTTCAAGTCATAGAAAAACAGGTATATCATGTAGAAGAGGTTCCTGCATCGGTTATGAATATACAAGAAGGGCCGCGTGTTACTCTCATTACCTGTACAGGGAAATTTATTCAAGAAAAAGGTGGCTACCAAGATCGTGTAGTAGTGACTTTACAATCGATATAAACAGTTTTAGTGGATGCTTATTCAACAGAAAATAAGAGGGGACTTAAAAATGGACTTAATTTTATGGATTTGTGGAATCATATCCATTCCACTCGTTTTTTTATATTATATGTATATAACATTTATTTCACTTTTACCTAGATACAACTTTAAAGATATAGACTCTCCTATAGAGACAGAGCTACCTTACTTTATTTTTTGTATACCTTGTCTGAATGAAGAGAAGGTAATTCGAAAAACTGTTGAATCTCTATTGCAATTGGATTACGATCGTTTGTTCATTGTGGTTATAGATGATGCATCTGATGATAATACGGTGCATGTTGTACGACAGTTAAATGATCCTAGAATTCGAATTCATCAACGGAAATTTCCTCAAGCACGCCTTGGAAAAGGGGAAGCATTAAATGATGTCTATCAACAAATTTGTAAAGTGGTAAAGCGTCTGTCTATCGATTCTCACCAGGTTATTTTAACGATTGTAGATGGAGATGGTCGACCAAGTAGTAACCTTTTACAAGAGGCACAAAGTGCCTTTGTAGACCCAACAGTTGGAGCTGCGCAAACAACGATTCGCATGACGAACCGTGAAAATTGGTTATCTCTTATGCAAGATATCGAGTTTTATTCTAACGTAGCAACGATTCAAAATAGTCGAGAATACTTACAAAGTGTTGGCTTAGGAGGAAATGGACAATTTTCACGATTAAGTGCGATGCAAGAGTTAGGAACACATCCCTGGTCAAGTTGCCTATTAGAAGACTTTGATTTTGGATTATCTTTATTAATTCGTGGTTGGAAAATCCGTCATTTGTCTCATAGTGCAATGTATCAACAAGGCGTTACATCAATCTCACGCTATATTAGACAGCGGAGTCGTTGGGCCCAAGGAAATATGCAATGTCTGTCCCGAGTAAAGGAAGTCTTACAAGCAAAGCTCCCTACACTTGCAAAGTTGGATATTCTTTATTTCTTATTGCAACCCTGGACCAGTTTAATAGGAAGCGTTATCACAATTCTATCATGGATATTAATGGGGATTTTTTTGTATTCGTATGATTTTCAATTTTTCACTACCTCTACACAATGGATATGGAATATCGTCTCACTCTTGCTTTGGATTTTGTTAGTCTTTGGACCAGGTATATTTTGGGGAATTCGCCATTATCAATTTACGAATAAAGATTCCTCACAGAGTTGCTCTTTTTGGCAATGTATCTTAGCAGGACTAAGTATGCCACTTTATAACTTACTAGTTATTCCAAGTGTATGGACTGCTTGTTGGCGTCAACTAATACGAAAAAAAGAATGGTTGAAGACAGAAAGAGTAGAAGAGAATAGCTAGAACAGTATACCTCCATACAGACGAATGGAGATATACTGTTTCTTGGGAAATGTTTAAATGTCTGATAACCGAATTAAAGAATTAGATTTTATACGTCTCGTTGCTTGTTTTAGTGTTGTAATGATTCATACACTTCACCGAACAATATATGAACGAGGAGTATGGAATCAAGAAACTAATGATATTTTAACCGCTATACAATTATCTTTAATGTTCGCAACTCCTTTATTTATCCTTATTTCAGAAATGATAACAGCCTATTCCTATAAAAATCGTATCCCTAAAGGTTTCTTGTGGGAGAAAATAAAATTTATTGTCGTTCCCTATTTTATGATGACCATCATTTATGCAATAGATACTACCTTTTCTGCATCAAATATAAATCAGGATTTTTTTGAAATATGGAGTTTATATTTAATTGGCCAATGGCATGGTTACTTTATGCTAATTATGTGTCAAATGTATCTTCTTCATATCTTTTTTGTGAAATTTTTTTATAATAGCAACCCGACCTTTTTGCTTATTTGTACAGGTTTGTTAAGTATGGGATATTGGTTAATATTTGACATATACATACCTAATTTGCCTTCTTCTAAGTATAGCTGGGATGTTTTGCTTAGGATGCCTTTTCTAGGATGGTTGTTTTATTTTACAATAGCTTTTTATGCAGGAAAGAATATTCATACATTCCGCCTTTTTATTTATCGTTATAGAAAATACCTGTATCTTACTTTATTTATTACTTTTTGTATGGTACATATACTTTTTCAAAATGAGATAATTCATATTGTTAGTTCTGCCAGATATGATGTAGTTCTCTATACTGTTTTTATATTTATTGGAGTGATACGCCATATTATATACAGTGGGTATGTTCTTGTTCATACGGGATATATTTGTTACATCCGCTTGTTCAGAAGTATGTTGCGCTATATATAAGTAGATTTCACCTGTACACCGTATGTTACATAGTGATTATACAGATATTAGGAATAGGAATACCGATAGGTATTGTACTCTTCTGTCATAAATATTGGTGGGGGAAATATTTAGTTGGCAAATTCCGTGCCCCCTTGAAAAATAATTAAGGTGCTCCGGTTTGAAGGGCATCCCAATTGTTAGACACATAATTAACAATTGGAGGTTCATTTTTTATGGCTAAATTTTTTCAAAAGATGAAATACAAGCAGTAAAACGATATCTATAAGAGATAGAAGGCGGTAAAACCATTGCTAATTCTCTAGGTTTTTATCCTAGAGGGATTAAACGGTTTGAATTTTCAGGGGAAAAGGCGTTTAAAAAACGCTATACAACTTACTCTCTCGAGTATAAACTAGATGGAATATATGAATTAAAATGGGACATCTCTGAAACAAACAGTTGATTTTTTTAACATTCCTTCTTGCAGAAACACTCTGAAAATGGAAGTAGCTTATGAAACAGAAGATTTAGATTCCCTAAAATAAAAGAAAAGGATTGTCCCCTATGCAATACAGAGTTCAATCCTTAGTAGCTACTTAATATATTTGTCTAACTTTTTAGGTTCAATTAAATTTACGAACAAAGCTGCAACCGCCATTCTGTGTTACTTGAAAAATAAAATTTATTTTTATTTAACTAGCTCATTAGGTTAGGTATGTGTAGCAATGGAACAAAATCATACAACAAAGTATTAGCAGACATTGTTTATCTAAAAACTTCTTAAGTATTAGAAAGCCTTTTAACTAAATAGCATATTTAGTTTTGAATTGGATAATCAGTAACCAAGACATTATCATATATCCCCTGGATTTTCCCCTTAAAAGATTGATGAACGGGATGTACAGCATAGTCTTTTAATGCTTGTTGATTTTCGAATGTAATACGAAATCCTAGTGTATAACCTTGAATTTTATCTATTTCTTCTGTTATATTATGACCAGCAGAGATATCTAAAATGCCCGGTATCAATTCTTTAAAACGTAAAATTTCCTTTACAAGCTCTGACTCATTCTCCCCTGTTATGTTTTGATTCCACTTAAAGAATACCATATGTTCGTATCTCGTATTTATAGTTTCTTCTGTTGGTTTCATTTAGGATCTCCTTTAAATTTTATTTATAATCTGAAAATCATTCTGCGAATACCAATCGCTTGTATGTATATGACTTTCTCATCATAATTAATTTCAAATAAAAATAGCATGCAAATTGAAATCGATTCGTTGTCTACGTTGTTTGAAAACATGTCATATGAGTAGATCTCAAGTGCGATATTCATCTATTTAACGTGAGACAAAAACTCAATATCCGAATCAAATGTTAATAAAACAAAAACGTATCATTAACATTAATATAAAACAAACGATTCATTGATGTTTTGTTAACATTTTATTAATAGTTAGCTGATACCTGCTGCGATACGTCTTAAGCAGTTCTAGACCGTAGTGCTAGTCCATTTATTACTTCCAAACCTATTCAGAATGAGCAATACATGGGATCAGATTATATTGATACTGCGTATACATCATATCCTTACATTAATCTTCTTTCGGAAGCACAATTTTTTTATACAATTGAACGGTAATAAAGTAGTACATCAAATAAATCACTACGAAAATAACAAGCGGTAACCAAATGCGGAAATACGGATCAACTAAAAGAGGGCTGAACATGTTCATACCAACTAATATATGAGCAATACCGACAATTGCTGGGACTAAGAATACAAAGAATAACTCTTTATAAATCGATTGTGTTAATAACTCTCGGCGAACACCGATTTTACGAAGCATTTGATAACGTGTACAATCTTTGGATGCACCAGACAGAACTTTAAACATTAAACAACTTGCCATCATTGCTAAGAACGTAATTCCAACGAAGAAGCCCATAAACATAAGTCCGCTAACGAAACTATAATTTGAATTATATGCTTGATACTTACTATCCAATTCTTCCACTTTCACATTTTTATATTTCACTGCCTGTAATTCATCAAGTTTTTTCCATTCTTTTAAGTATGATCCAAAATCATCGGTTTTCCCAATAAACACAGTACTTTCTTTCCCCTTCATACTATCATATATGTTTTGATCTACAATTTTCACTTCATGATCAGGATACATATAAGTTGGCTGGATTGTCCGGAAAGCGTCTTTCCATTGTTCTGGTTTCCCATCTTCTTTATACCATGCTTCTGATAATGTAAATGCATCCAGGGGAAATTCCTCTGAAACTTTCATTGTCTTCCTATTTTCTCGATCTACTACTAAAGGACGATTGTTCTCTAACTCTTCTCTTATATAATACACATACGTATCATCTACTTTGTAGCGATATGCAAGCTTCTCTTGAAATGAGATACCACTCAAAATGTTCTTTTCTTCAGCTGTTGGATTATGAACGACTGAATCGTAAATGTATCTTTGCTCAGTAATTTTTAGAACGTTGTTTTTAAATGCCATACCACATGCAATTCCACCAGCTCCAAGAGCCACTAAGATTGCTGCCGTTGCAAGTACATTTGCTAGGCTATTCATACGGAAGTCTAATTGGGCAAAAGTAAAAGCATTCAACCCTTTTTCCCTACGTTTTTTATTACTCTTTACCTTTTTGATCATAACTGGGAGAAGTGATCCAAACAAACAGTAAGTACCAACTGTTGCTGTAATTAATCCAAGACCCATGAATTTAGGTACGGTTAGTATATCGTTTTCCTGTAACTTTGCTATATGAATCAGTGACGCATATCCAATACCTAATAAAATCAGACCAAGGAGTGCAACTACACCTGTCATTTTTCCTTTTATAGCAACACGCTCTGTTTGTACATCTGCATGTACAAGTTGTAATACAGAAATACGAGATAATTTCATACTATTCATGATTGCTGATACTATAAATAGTGCAAAGAAGAAGGTGCTAGTAACAGTCATAGATGGAATATACAATGATTTATAACCTTCACCAGAAAACTCCAATTGTTTCATTAATAATTGACCGATACCTTCTGCAAGTCCTACACCAACAATAATTCCCATCGCAAGAGACGCTGTGCCTAATACGATCGTTTCAATAAACATAAGTAGTGTAACTTTATGCTTTTTTGCTCCTAACATCATATACATCCCAAACTCTTTTTGGCGAAGAGATAATAAAAAAGAATTTGCATATAAAATATAAAAAAATGTAATAATCGCTAATAAAAAGGAACCAATTTGGAATGCAAATGCAATCTGAGCAACATTTGAATTGGATTCAAGGAACGCTGTATTTAGTGATAACGTTTGGAACATATAAAAAGTTGAAATAGATACGATAAGACCAACAAGTAAGACAATATAGTCCTGTAACTTACTTTTTAGTCCTGACATGGAAAGTTTAAATAACATGCTTGAACTTCCTTTCTTACCCTTTTTGTGTGCCTAAATCTGCAAGCACGTCTAAAATTTCTTTATAGAACTCTTCACGTGTACCACCACGGTGAATTTCTTTATATAGCTCACCATCTTGAATGAATAAAATACGCTGACAGTAACTTGCACTATACGGATCATGCGTAACCATCATAATAGATATGCCTTGTTCTTTATTTAAGTTTGTCATCGCATCAAGTAAACTCGTTGCATTTTTAGAATCAAGTGCCCCTGTAGGCTCGTCCCCTAAAATAATTGCTGGTTCATGCACAAGTGCACGCGCTGCCGCAGACCGTTGTTTTTGTCCACCAGATATTTCAGATGGATATTTTTGAAGAATTGCGGAAATTCCTAACATACCCGCTACTTTTTCTACCTTCGGTCCAATCCTACGTGATGAAACCCCTTGGAGTGAAAGTGGAAGTGCAATATTTTCATAAATAGATAAGTTTTCTAATAAGTTAAAATCTTGGAAGATGAATCCTAATTTTAGTGAACGGAAATCAGAAAGTTCACCTTGCTTCATTTTCGTAATATCCGTACCCGCAATTTCAACAACGCCACCCGTTGCTTTATCAAGTGTTGAAATTACATTTAATAATGTTGTTTTACCAGAACCAGATGGTCCCATAATACCAACAAACTCACTCCCTTGAATGGAGAATGAAACCCCTTTTAGTGCGTGTGATTGGTTATCCCCTTTTTTACCGTACACTTTTTGAACGTTTTTTACATCTACAACTGGTTTCGTCATATATATCCTCCTACGTTTGTTATTTTCTTACCTATTTTGTTCTTTTTAGAGCTGAACTGCTATTTAATAACATTACATTTTCCTTACATTTTTGTAAGGAGGTATTTCTTTTAAAACCATCTACTTTAATATGTGAAGAATACACATATTAAAGAAAATATCAAATACTGAACGGATTGTTACAATGAGGTGTAAATGGTTTAAATGACCTCAAATGTGCACTTTTACAAGCGATATTACTTATATAGTTGCAAAATTCTATTTTCGATACATAAGAAATATACGATAACGACCCCCATTTCGAGGAATGGGGATACCCCCCTTATTCCAGAATCCATCTTTGCAGGGTTTTCATCATATCTTTAGCCCCTTCGTGACTTAAAATTAAACGTCCATCATAAAATTCCATATGATTTTCAGCTATGTTTCCTGTCACAAAACAAGTTCTTTCTTGTTTCCGTACATGTACACTCCCATCTTGTACAAACATCTCTACACGGGTATTTGGTACTAAATCAAACGTTCTTCGCATTTCTTTAGGTAGTACGACTCTTCCTAAGTCATCTATTCTTCGAATCATTCCTGTGTTTTTCAAAATAATCACCTACTTTCTACTTTTATTTTTTGTTTATTATACCTAATTATACCTTAAATCTCTTTATTTTTGTCTTACGTAACCAAAATATAGGGAGGGAAAGGATTCTGTTGCAAAGTTAAAAACTAATCAAAAATCATAAAACATATTTCATACAATATGTTTTATGATTTCTTCTTACTTATATTTTTTGGGTGATTTTAAAAAAAAACACCTAAAACGAATACGTAATTTTGATATTAAGTCAATAAAATAGACACAGATAATTTCAATTATGCAGCCTCCGATTCGTACATACGTTCTTTTT
>NZ_JAEHBI010000083.1:0-8587 GCF_016483705.1 Bacillus cereus group sp. N6 | reverse complement strand
TTACATGGTTGGTTACTTGCTGATGAGGATTCATTACAACTGTTCTATGACTGGACAATCATTCTTGCTAAGAACGGATGGACAGATATGTATGATGATTATCGCCAATTTGAAAATGATGAATCGAATGCAATGGCAAGAAAGATATATGAACGTGCGGTTTTATATGCGAAGAGAGGGGCATGAAAATGAACGCAATGGATTTTTTGAGAATATCACCACTTATTAACGACTGTCCGAATTGTGGTAATCAATTTGTTGGTAATGGTCAAGGTACATTAGAAGTTGATGACAATATTATCAAACGTACTTGTAAATGTGGGTTTAATTTCAAATACGACGTTAACAACGGAGTAAGTAAAAAGAAAATTAAACAAGCGATTGATGAAGCATTAAATGAAAAGGGGAATCAAAATGATCAGGTTCCATTACACAGATAAAGAAATAGAAAAAATCCTTAAAACACTCACAATCGTGATTGATACTCGTGAAAATGTAAATGGTCATATCCTTGATTACTTACATCAAAAAGGCATCCAAATCAAAAATCAAAAGTTAGATACCGGTGATTATGGATGTATGATTCCGAAAAATGAAGAACTTGGAATACATCGTGATATCTACTTAGACAGCCGAGTAGAGCGAAAGGCCCATATGGATGAGATCACAGGGAACTTGCAAAAAGATACGCAAACAGCATTTGAAAATGAATTAATTCGCTCAAAGGACATTCCCTTCACTCTAATTGTGGAGGACCTACATGGATACGAAAAGATGCTGCAAGGTAAGTATCGATCAAAATATAACCCTTTAGCATTGCTTGGCAGACTTAACACATTTAAAGCAAAGTACAGCTTTGAAATTGTGTATGTAGATAAAAAATTCAGTGGTAACTGGATATATCATCATTTTTATTATCAAGCGAAACATCATCTTAGAACAGGAGCTTTTTAATATGGCATATCCTCGTGAAGAGCAAGAAACAACTCTAGTTTTTGAGACAAGTACAGGACAGTGGATGTTTTACTCTACTGTTCTTAAACACATTTGAAAACTTAGTAATCTATGTGAATTACAGACTTTAGAAGAAGAGGACAGGCAACCGATAGCGGTAAAAGGTGTATTGGATGAAAAACAGGTGAGTATGAAAAAGCTTCGTGTGATGTCTGAGGAACAAAGGCAAAAGGCTGCGGAACGTTTGGCGAAGGTTAGAGGAAAATAAGTAGAAACAAAAGAGATATTTGATAAGTATGTTTATACAAAAAAATAAAATAACCCGCTAGTTATAACGGGTTATTCCCACAAGGTGTGCAAGAAATTCAAGGTAACTGGACCAGAGAAACCTGTAGAATTCCCTGTGATAATAATATATGCGAAAGAACTTTTAAATAGGTCAATTTAACCAAAAAAGGAGCAACTAACAAAAGTTAGATGCCCAAGTATAAAGAAGAAGTAAATCGGAAGGTAACTCAAATAACCGTATGTATAGTATGGGAAAGTACAAATTATTTTATACATGAATAGAATTTAAAAGTGGTTATAAAAACCAATAATAGGTAAGACTGTTTTTAAGAAAAGCTAGACAAAATCGTTATTTTATTAGAGAAGGGAAATGAATATGAAAAAATACAAACCCAATATGGGAAAAGCGAACGTGGTTGAAGGTGAAACTTTACTATTTCCGTTTAGAACATTATCAAATGAAATTTCAAAAGTAATAGGTGAAGTAGTGGCGTTTGGTAAAACAGATGATGGTATTGAATATATAGAGGTGAATGTAAACGATAAAAGGACCAAACGATATGTGATTTAGCCCGAAATTCATTTCTTTCGAAAAAACGACTGTATATAATAAGGAAATTTAGCGTTTAAATCTTTTCCGAGTACCGTATAGGTCTTGTGGCATTGAAAGCTCTAGAAACGTGTGCAAATACCTTATAAAATGACCCATCGGTTTTGAGGTGAATTTAAAAGGGGGGGGAAACGGTGAAAAAGCATAAAAAACGGAAAATGAAGAAGGCAATCGCTCGTAGAGGTAAGTTATTTGAAAAAGATCGTGTAAAAACAGCGTGGAGAAATATATTTGTACAAGCTGGCATCCTAAAATAAGTGAGGTGGCATACACATTGCTAGAATGGTTAAAAGATTATCATAAATTAGAAGATGAAATTATCTATTTGGAAAGTGATTTGGATAGAAGTAAGCGAGAGTTGAAACGTTGGGTGTATGGCGACTTACAAGAAGTATGTTTAACCGCTGAGTCAGAAGGAGCAAAACTAGAAGATCGTATTGCTGTATGTGAACATGAATTAGCTCACAAGATGAATGACATGTTTGATTTCAAAAAGGTAATTAGTACATTCCACGGTTTAGAACACAAGATTATGTATGGTAAGTATGTGGAGGGCAAGACATTGGAAAAGCTTGCTGAAGAGTTAGATTACAGTCCGCGATATATTTATAATAAACACGCACAAATAAAGCGTATGATTGAATATGCTCAGAAGTTGAGTTAACAAAACATTAAGTTCACTTCAGTTCATGTTAACTATTGCAAAAAGGGGTTATAGTAATAACATAAAGAATTAACGAAAGGGCAACTGAACGTATCGGTTGCTCTTTTGTTTATGAGTGGATATTAAAATATAAAATATCACGTACCGTATTATGTGACTGACTTCAAAAGAAATGAAAAATGCACATGCAATGTATGGTGTTATTAATTTTGATTGTAAATTCGCATGATGCATTTGTCATCCTTCGGTAAGAAATAAGATGAGTGGAGGAAGGACAAACATCAGAAGGTATTGGGTTTCCATGCGCAAATACTATCGTCTGTCCTTCTTCCATTCTTAATATGCGATATATATTGGTTTATTATACCAATAATAATAACTACAAAAAAAGAGACGAATAAAATCGCCTCATATGTAGATATATATATAATTGCAATAGAGCGAGTCCATATACTATATTCTAATTTTGGTTATGTAGACCTAGTTTCATTTTTGTTTTTCCTTTTATTATGTAAAAACGAGTACCGGTGACGGAGTACCCGTTTTTTCAACTTACAGTCGTATAATATTGTTACGTGTGTGAGTCATGAACAACTATTTCGACAAGTAAGGATTTCAAGATACTATATGTAAAAAGAGGTAGGTTGTTACCAAAAAACTAATTAATTTCGTTTGTTTTACCAAATCATGGACATAATCGGAATGGAGAAGTATACAATGATATAGAACATAACTAATATTTTTTACGAGAGAGCATTTAGGTTGGGGAGTGCTCTCTTTCGTGTGCACACATGGAGTATCCACTGGCGTGGGTGCTCTTTTTCGTTCGTAAAGGTAGACCTTTAGGTGTAGTGAGAAATGAATAAAAAACATGTTCTTAAAGATTCGTTTTTAATAATTACGGACGTTCCATGTAATTAGACACCCTTAGATCCGAAACATCTATATAATAAATACATTTATGCTTACCTTAGGTATAATCATAATGGAACTGACATACCATATTACAACAGGATTTATTTTTATCAATTAATCTATCCTTTCTTGTGAGAAGAGCATCTACTACCATGTAGATGCTCTTTTTCGTGCACAAAACTGCCAAAATATATGGCTAGAAGGAATGTTTTTTAGATTCTATTTTGTCTCGTTTACCCTGTATTCTTTTGGCATGAGGAACTATCTTACTACTTGTTATGAATGCATAGCCCTTTACTTTTGGTTCGAAAAACCATTTTTTAGTGAAAATGAGACACTTGTCCTTTCGTTTGCATACGATATCCTAGCAAACGGCAAAGGATGAGAAAAAATGATAAAAGATGGGCAGTTATTAGTTACGTTTTACGATCATGCAAAAGTACAATCGAAAAGTCAGATTCATATGCAATTAGGTGGAAAGAAAATAGATGAAATCTCTCAACTACATGTAGAAGTAATTGAAGTCCCTGTAGGAGAAGAAGCGAAATATAAAGCTTTATATGAGCAACATCCAGGTGTTCGATTTGTTGATTTCAATACGATAGGGAAATTACATTATAAGCCATGTAAGTGTGCGAAGTGTAAATGTAAGTCATGTGGATGTATACCGAATGATCCATATTATCTAGAGAAAATTGAAACGAGTGCCGGTTTACAAAATCAGTGGGGATTACAATGGATCAATCCAGAGATGGCATTTTGTGAGGTGAAAAATAGCGGACCGATTACTAAGATTGCTATTCTTGATAGTGGCATTGATCCAAATCATCCGGATTTAAAAGATAAAATTATAGACCCTATTAATGTTGGCTCTGATGATCCACAAGACTATATAGATATACTAGGTCATGGGACTTTTGTAGCGGGAATTGCAGCTGCTAGTACTAATAATAAAACTGGTATTGCAAGTGCGAGTTATAATACAGCGTATATTGTTCCAATTAAGGTGAATATTTCTGGAGATCTAGATATTGCTGTTCTGAGTATTATTAAAGGAGTTATGTATGCAATTGAAAAAAAGGTAGATGTAATTAACATGAGTTTAGGTTTTCCCAAGTACGTACATGCGTTACAAGTAGCTTTAGAAAAGGCGTGGGAGCAGGGTATTATTTCAGTGGCATCTGCAGGAAATCAAGGACATGAACAACCTAGTTATCCAGCTGCACATAATTTTGTATTAGGGGTAAGTGCGACTGACAAAACCGATGGATTAGCATCTTTTTCAAATTGGGGCAGTTATGTGGGGAGTACAGCTCCGGGTACAGAAATTTTATCTACAACACCATCGTATCCAGTCCCTATTTTTTCTCAAATAAATTATGATGCATCAGATGGAACATCATTTTCAGCACCATTTGTAAGTGGGGTAGCCGCGATGTTACGTGCGATCAAATCATCTGCAAGTAATCAAGAGATTATCCAGGCAATACAACGTTCAGCACACAGTTTAGATACAAAAGATAAAAAATGGGATCCGTTTTATGGATATGGGTTATTAGATCTAAGTGCAGCCGTGCAGGAAATTAAATGTCCGCAGATTCCATACGGGGATTATTTCAAAATTTTAGGCTCTTTTTACGGGCAAGTGGTGGATAATGAAGGAAATCCGGTGAAAGAGGTTGGGGTTCCTGTTATTGCAGTGGATAATCGTACAGGAAAAAGAATTAGAGAATATCAAACAAAATCTACGAGTTGTCAGACAGGAGAAAACGTTTCTGATGGTATGTTTCGATTATTCAATTTACCTGGTGGGAATTATTCAATTTACCTATTGTCAGTTAAACCGGAATTTAAAATGATTGAAAGTATAGATATTGTTCCTGGAGCAGACGTGTATGTAAAAGTAATAGTTCCAGAGGCACGAGAAAAAATATTGTTAGATGAAAAGGCAGCGGTGGCACATGTGGAGAACAAGGTCAAGCTAAAATAATCCAACGAATGTACGAAAGTGGGATGACACCACAAGTGATTGCAAATATTGTGAAACTGACAGTAGAAGAGGTACAGCGTATTTTACGATTATCATAAAATAGAGTGAGAAAGAAAGCGCCAGCGATGGTGCTTTCTTTCGACTCATAACATTATTGTCTTTTCCATAAAGAATTTATAGAACACTAGAAAAGGTGAATTTAAATAATGCAAGCGGGATATAGATAAGCCATAACTTTAATATCGACTTAGTTTCATTATTATTTGAATCTCCCATATAAGTCACCTTAGTTTCCTTTATCTGCATTTATTTGTTGGTAAAGAAAAAGTAGAATACATTGCGATGAATAAAGAAAGCATAAATAGGGAAGGGATGAAGAATGATGATACAATATCATACATTCTTCTCCCTTCATGATAAAAAGGAAGGAGGAAGAACAAATATATTTGTTACATTTTATAGGTGTGTTAGGTGTCATCTAAGGGGAAAACAATGTGCAAATTATATCGTCTGTTCCTCTTCCATTCTTACTATTTGCTACTATTTGATTTTACATACCAATAAAAGTGCATATAAAAAAGAGACGAATGAAATCGTCTCTCCAAAACATATATACAAGGATTTAGACTAGAACTGGATATATACTATATTCTATTTTTGGTTATAGATACCTTTTTTGTTCTGATTTTTTCTTTCATTATATAAAAAAACGAGTACCGATGACAGGGTACCTGTTTTATGAAACTTACATTCGCTATCATTATTATGTGTGTGAGTCATGAACAAATAATAGTTCGAAAAGTAAGGAGTCAAGATACTATATGTAAAGTAGGTGAATTTGCAACCAAAAAATAAAATATTTTTGGTGAATGGTACAAAAAATACTGGTGAGGACTTGTCTGGATAGTATAGAATAATGAAAAATTAGTGAGGTGTCCATCATGAATGACAAGGAAAAGCGAATCCGTATTTTAGATTTACAAGACCAGCATTGTCACACGTGTGAATATCAAATGCAACCATTGAAAAATTGTATCCCGCATTGTTCGATAGGACAAGAATTACAAATATTGGCGAGAGAATTATTCGCAGAAAGTAAGAGGTACAAATCTAGGGAAGATTGGGATGAGATTTGTAAACAAGCTGTTAAACTATATGAGAAAGGGTGTGGAAATACCATCATATCAAAGAAATTAGGATGTCCAGCTAGTACTTTACGTGATCAATTGAAAAGAAGGGGAGTATGGAAAGGTAAAACGCAAGTTGATATACAGGAGCAAAGTCGGAAAAAATGGGACGATTGGTGTCAAAAAGCATTACAATTAAGAAAACAGGGATTTAACAATTCGAAAATATCTCAATATTTGGGTGTGTCTACATCGAGTTTGCGAGAACAAATGCGTAAGCGGGGCCTTGATTCGGAATCGTTGTAATACACAATTTGAAAAAAGGAGTTCACAAAAGATAAACGATTGGGAAAGGGAAAAAATAATTCATGATAAAAAAGGAACATCCCGAAACATGTTGCATAGAAAACAAGTAAGAACAAACTTTCAAATCTGTTTCTTAAACGATTGCGGAAACAATCGTACGAGGTTAGAAATTTGTTTTATAGGCGAGACGACTTGCTTGAGTTGCTGAGCTTGTTCTTGATCGATTGGAATAATAGGTGTTGCTGGATTTACAGGCTGCGTACTGTTGCCAAGGAGAGAGTACCTTGTGGAGGAGGTACTCTTTTCATGTTTATAAAGTATGTAGATGCTAGTGCAACTGCAACTGTTGTATGGAAGGTTGAATCTAATTAAATCCGACCAAGCCGTGATAGTAGGTACATTCATTTTAATGCTAGGACAAGCTGTTGTAAATGAATCTATCGATAAACCGATAGGTGGATTCCTGAAGGAATAGAAAAAGGCACAGCCGCATCATCATCTGTAGATGACAACTAACTGTGCGAATAAAAAAAATCCGTTATAACCATAAATGGTATTCGGAATATTAGGGTATTTTTACTATAACAAGAAGCATACGAACAGTGAATTATAAAGATGACCTTTTGCAAATGTAAAAAGGAAAGAATAAGCGTAAAGATGGTTAGGATTCTATGTATTGTTAGGAGAGGTAAATCGGAATATATGCAACAAAAATATATAGGGGTGAAGGAATAAAGAACGACTGCATAATAGTAACAAAAGAAAATATGGTTTGGTTTTAATTTGAATTATACAGTACGTTCCTTATCCTTGATGAAGTGACTGAAAGGATGAAGCATATACATATTCATACATTTCAAAGAGGTAGAATAGCTAATTGGGTCATACAATGTACGAGTCATAGCACATGTTCTTCATCCACCTTTATTATTTGTTATTTTTGGTTTTGTATACCAATCAAAATGAATATAAATTAGTAAATGCCCAAATGGTGTTTTAATGGGAACAGATAGGAGTGAAGAATATGGAACACATCGAAACAGATATACAAAAGAAGGTTGATGCGCTCGGTCTGCGTCCTTTGGACGATACTATCTATGATAGGTACTTTAAAAATCGAACGGTAGTAGAAATCGATGAACTTCAATTTAAGTATTATAAAATGTATGAGCAACAACCTATGTTCTACTCAATGGTTCATCTTATGAATTCAACAATAGAAGAATTAGTAAAAAATGATGAAAAGAATAAAAAACAATTCAATCCTTCGTTTTTTATGAGATTAAAAAGAAAGTTTAATAGACGGTTGTTCAGAGGAGTAGTTCGAAAGTAGAGTGGTAAAGAGGAAATGAAGAGATATAAAACCAAACAACAAAAGCGCAAATTTTATGACAGTGGTGAGTGGAAGAGGATACGTGAACAAGTAAAGAGACGTGACAACTATGAGTGCCAAGAGTGTAAGCGCAATGGTAGTGTTCGTGTGGATACCAATGAGTACAGTGAAAGTGCAAAGCGTAAGAAGATCGGGCTCGTTGTCCATCATATCAAAGAGCTTGAACATCATCCGGAACTAGCATTAGACATGGATAACCTTGAAACAGTCTGTGTTAATTGCCATAACAAAGAACATGGAAGAGTATACGAAAAGAAACAGAATAAATGGGAAAACGATGAAAAGTGGTAAAAATGATTCGATAATAACACCCCCCCTTAAAAAATTTCATCAAAAAATG
>NZ_JAEHBI010000082.1:0-9052 GCF_016483705.1 Bacillus cereus group sp. N6 | reverse complement strand
CCCTCCAAGTAAAAGTGTAACATCCATGTGTATTCATGGTCTTTTTACACTGTCTACCTTAAGGGGATAATATCAGAATCCCACTGACGTTAGTTAGATAGCCCTTTTAGGACTGGGAGTATCAAATGTCATTTGTAGTTGTAGATGCTTGCACCTCTTTATGTTGCTTTTAAATAAAATTTGATTTAAAACATATTAAAAAGTTGTTTGTATTGAAGGAGAACCCTTCATACTATGAAAACAGATTGATTAAAAATAGAATTACACTTGTGAATTAATGTGCATTTTTTATAAACATCATGACTTTATTTCAAATCAACACTTTAAAGAATTTGCATAGTTGGTAAAATATATTTTCTGGATTGCTGTTTTTGTGTTTCAACAGCAAAAGTAGTTATTGGAGAAAACATATTAGGTGTACTTAGTATATACGCTAAAGGACTAACCGTTAACATTTTTTCTATTTGGTTTTCTTCATAATATCCGCGCTCTCTTCTTTATTGGATGGATCTTATTCCATACAATAAAATAAAAATGAAAGTGAAAGAAAACCAACAAATACGGACTTGTAACAAACGCTTTTTTACAACAATCTTATAACTACTCAGAGTTTTAAGATGAAAAAGGACCTTATTCCATATTGATAATTCTGCTTATATCCATCATCGTTTACTTTAGAAAGAGAGTATCTCATCATTTTTTCATGTAGAAAAAAGACGATATTCGTTCTTCTTTTAATTTCATTGTGTATTCTTTATTTTTGAGTATTTGTCTGATTTTGATGATATAAAATAATGCGTTGGTGTAAAGACCAAACTTTCCTGTTTGTCGCAGAATAAATCGTTTGGAATGCTTTGGATAGAATTTTGAATGACTAAACATTCGCAATCCATTTTTGTTTTTTCAGCGATAAGAATAGCGTATCTCTGTCTAATACAGCATAAAAAGTATTTCTTCCCAATCTTCCAATACCTGTTTTTTATGCGCTGTATCTTTTAGAGAATAGTATTCTGTTGATTTCGTATTAACAAGAGACAATATATTATAAATGCTGTCTGTTATATGGACCTTTTATTTCATTGGTTAGGGAGGCTGCTCTAATCAATGAAATAACAGCTCTAACAAAGAAAAAAACACTTTTTCGAGTGTTTTTTTCTTTGTTAGAGCTGTTAGGAAGTTTTGTTGTCCAATTTCATACATATTGCCTATACACATAAAATAAACAACAGCTTCTATATAAATGTACCATACTTGTAAGCATGAGAAGAGTGAGTGTTTTCACTTTGTTACAGGTAAAAATTATCCTGTACATAGGTGTGAACTCTATCCAAAATATGTAACTTTTGTAGGTTCTGTTGCAAAGGTCCAATGTAGGGAATGCATAGAAAAACAAACAATTAATAAAACTAAACAAATGTATAAACATTTTATTCTTTTTATATATTACAACCCAATCCATTTTTTCACAAAAAAATAAATCATTGTTCCAATTAGACAAAAAATATAACTTAGCAATCCACAAGAAAGTATGTTTTTCATATATGGATTACCATTTATATGACTAAAAAGAAACACACCTAACAAGGAAACAAATGTAATAAACAATGCAATACTTGAATGTTTTAAAACAAAAAAGAAAAAACAAAAAAGAGAAATTATTAATAAACAGAAAGCAGTACTATTAGATTTATACATAAAAAATATTCCTTTCTCAAAACTACTACAAAGATATCATATTATTATGTTTTAAAATACATTTTTTATTCCACGGTTCTAACCTAGAATTAAATCTTATTTATTAAATAGACGGCATCAAAATGATTTTTTCTATTCTGAAGAAATCATTTTGGAATCGTTTGTCCGGTAAATAAATTGAAATTTAATAATAAATAGAATTTTCGTTATAAAAATGATAACAGTGGTATAACTTTTATAACTGTTATATGAGAACTTTAAAAAATAAAATAAATAATTACAGTATATAAAGGCTTAATCACAGGGTTCTTGCTGTAGACCGCAAAGTAGCAAAATCTTAAAGATTATTATAGGGGATTAGACGAACATCATATGCTCCTATGTTTTTCCTAAAGTTCGTTTTTGAATAGCTCGATATAAAGAACCCTGCGAAACACCAGTTCCTTCTATAATTTCTTTTATGGAATATTCATTACTGTCATACATACGAAGAGCTAACGATATTTTATCTTTGTCAACTTTTGGTCTACCTAATTTCTTTCCTCGTTTTTTACTTGCTTCTAAACCTTCTTTTACGCGCTCGGCAATTAGATTCCGTTCTAATTCAGCAATGACACACATCATTTGAAACATAGCTTTACCAGTAGAAGTTCTTGTATCTATTTGTTCCTTCAATGATACAAACTGGATATCTTTTTCTTCAAGTTGTTGAATAATTGTTAAAATATCCAAAGTCTTTCTTCCTAAACGAGAAATACTTTCTACAACAACTGTATCTCCGGAACGACTCACATCAAATAATTGTAAAAGACCTTTCCGGTCTCGAATGGTTCCTGTAAATTTTTCAGTTACAATTTTTTCGCATCCATACTCAGTAAGTGAGTGAATTTGGCGATCCAAGTTTTGATCTACTGTTGATACACGTGCATATCCAATAATCATAAATACCTCCTGTATATTCTTCTGTTTTTATTGTACAGGAGGTTCTATTTTTGTAAAAGTATTTGGTAATACTTTTGGACATATTTTTGGGTAAGAAAAGAATACAGTAAACACAGAACATTCCTCATACAGAATGTATGTTACAAAAACACTGGTTTTTGGTAATTAATAATTGTTTAAGAGACTTTTAAATTAATGGGAATTCTCTTATCCATATTTAATTTAAATGTTCCATATGGATTGACATGATTGTAAAACAAAGGTGTTAATCCTCTGAAATCTTCAGGAGTCATTTTCTTCAACCAATTTTGATTGTTGTGGTAAAGAATTTCCTGAACCATTAATGTATTCATATAAACTAAACAATTTTGTAGCAATTGAAGTGACAGAGCAGATACTTCTTGATCTTCTAGGGAATTAAAACGAATCTCACTATTTTTCCCATAAAAAATGTAATTGTTAACAGAATGCCTGTGTTCCACGGTATTAAGCCCCTCTTGGATTTCTCTACGTACTTCTTCAAAGTGTAAATAATCACATAAGAAAATAGTCTTAATAGCTTTTCCTAATTCACATAAAGCTTGATAATTAGGATGGTTAGTATCTCGTGTAAATCGTTTCAAAATTACTTCTGCAGATGCAGTTCCTAGTCGTAACGCAGTGGCAAATTTAATAATTTGTTCATATTGTTGACGGATAAGATCCCAGTTAATTGGTCTACTAAGAACCGGATGCAAATGAGAGTAGTCATCGTTCATTCCAACTTCAGGACGATATAATTTTTGAGAACCAATATTTTTAAAGCGTGGCATTAGTTTGAAACCAAGTAGATGAGAAAAAGCAAATGCAACAACGCTTTGTCCATGCGTATCAACATAGTTTCGGTCTATTTCCATATCTGTACAGTGATGAAGAACCCCTTCCATCATGGATGCTACTTCAGAAGAAAGACATGTTTTCAACTGGGAATAGATGCAAGCAGATTTTCAATCTGTATGCCAATAAATCATCACGCCATATTTTTTATAACGAGGATGCCATTCTGTAAGGAGGTTTTGATCATATGAACCAAAATGTTTAGAATCAGAAGCGCAAGCTGTAGTAGCTTCCCCCCATATTTCTTCCCTTCGATGATGCATGATTTGATTGGTAACCTCTGCGTTTGCTTTTCGCAATTGTTCCTTGTGAATAAATTTATTGCGAATATACTGAAGTTCTCTATAAGTATCTTGACTGTTTCCAGCTGAAACTGCTTTCAAACCAGTATTGGTTCCTAATCCAAATAAGCTAAGAAGAAGTCGACGTTGAACGGTTTCTTCACTTAAAATAGACCTATCCGCTGTTGTTTTAAAATGTTTTGTAAATCCTGTATGAAAATCTGTTTCTTTTAATAAATTGAGAAGATTAATATTGGACCAACAGTCCCGAATTTCCTGTTTAATCATAGGGAGATGGGGTGGAACGACTTGTTTATCTAATGGAGTAACTTTAAGCCACCCTTTGTTATTTTTACTTGTAATTACAACTTTAGTGTTACTTCCACTTTCAAGTCCTTCATGTAGCATATTCAACTTATTTTTCATGATTTGCATAATGTCTGAAATAAATGGCTCTACATCAAGCGGTGCTTTTAGGACCTGAAAATACTCTTCTTTATTTTCTTCAAAACCTTGTGGTAAATCTTCATCTGGATTTCGATATCGATTTGCACCTTCGATCCATATTTCCTTACAACGTAATCGTGTTCGAAGTGATTGTAAAACTGCAATCTCATAATTTATTCGATTCACTCGTTCTATCCCATTGTTATCTGTTTCAATAATAATTTCTTTCCACTTCGGCTGAATAACACCATCAATAGGGACTTTGTCACCCATAGAAAAAAAGCGTTGACTACTATTACTGTGCTTCCGAATAAAATGAAGAGCTTCAATAATAGGTTGATATGATAAATTATTCGATCGAAATGTGAGGTTCTTTAAAATATCACAAATAGCAGTTCTATAATGTCCACGATAAGAAGCATGCATCTTTATATAGATTTTTTCTTTATATTCCCGATTGTTTTTGGATAAATCTTTGATAATATCTCTAATCTTGGAAGAGTGAACGATAGGATATAATGTATCCTGAATGATTCCATCGGGATGATCAATGGTCGCTTGCAACAAGTTTAAAATATGTTTATTTTTCCCTTGCACCTTTTCTAATTCCGCTACTGCTTCTTTACGTGTGGTATTCTTCGCTTTATTTTCAAATTTGTGTGTAATTTCATCTAATAAATCTGCTAAATTATCAATAATTTCAGACTGACGATAAGAAAATAAGATAGCCAGTAGGGTATAACGAATACGTGCAGGATGTTCGCGTAATTCTGTTATTGTCTCAGTTGCTGCACGTATTTGGTACTTTGTGATTAATTTAGGAGGTAAATGATGAAATAGACCATCTGGGATGTGAAGGTGACGAATAGTTAGTAATTTTTTTAGTTCTATCTCCATGGTAGCAACACTAGGTTTATGGGGGGAAGATAACAATTGTCGGAAAGTTATAGTGTTTTGGTCTTCTTTGTTTTCTTTTTGATAATCATGGGATTCCAATAAATTATCTATATGATGACAAGTTTGAATAGACAATTGCTGGTAAGTTTCTTGATACAACTTCTGTTCAAATGTATGAATAGCAGAATCAATCATTCGCTTCATACTTCCAATAGAAGGAGGTTCTACTTTCCACTTACGAAAGAGATAATACACTTGATTTATTAAGTAATCGGTATCATGAGTAAAGGTGATTTGTTCTTTTAACCATTGTTCCAGTCGCTCTCCTTCTGTATGAGTAAACTCTTTAAACTGAAAGAAATCTCGAATTTGTTTTCTATGGTAAGTATAGTTTCTTTCTTCTGATCCCCAACGATACTCATCAAATAAATTTGAAGAGAGGTTAAGTTTTTTTGCGATATATTCGATCACTGTTTTTGGAACATCACTTTTCTTTATTGGGAATCTAGCTTCATGCTGAAAATACTTCAATCGAACAGTAAAACCAAGACGACTCGTACCCGTCTTATTACCAATAAGTTTGCGCTCGATGTCAACCAAAATAAAATGTTCTAATAGTTCATCTTCTGTCCAATTCTTCTTCATGCCTGTCTCCCCCCTTTATATAGAATAGCTATCTATACTTTTAGTTTAGGGAAAAATAAACAATAAAAAAAGCCAAAATTGGCTTCACTTTGATATATACGAATAGCTACTTTGCGGTCTACAGCAAGAACCCTGTGACTGAGCCTATAAGAATAAAATGTGGGACGAATTATATACTCCTAGCAAATATTAGAATTATATAACGGAATGGAATAAAACAATTGATACAGCAAATACTTTTGAATTTCCAACAGGGATATATACGATTCCTGTTACAGGCTTATATCAAATATGCGAAACATTCCAATCAACGGCAGGAACAAATTATAGGGATCTTGGTATAATATTAAATAATAGCAATGTGATATTTTATTCATCTACACCGGCACTAAATAGTACATAATCTCGTAGATATTTGTTCATTAACTGTAGGGGATACGATTAGAATCAACGTATTTATAAACACTGAATCTATGGGGTATTACGCGAATTTCTTAATCTATAAAATGCTCTGTTTGTATTAAAGAGAGAACCGCATGTCTATTAGTTTAAGTTTTTCAGGGCAGATGTCTTAATGTGCAGAAAATATTTAAACTTCATTCAGCTTGAGTTTGAAGTCTTCTCCACAGCCTATTTTTGTGTCTTAACCTCTTTTTATATGTGTCAACACTGATAAAAAGAGGAAAAGAAGAGATTTCTTATGATAGGTGCTTTCAAAAATCATCGTGATGAGCGTGTATCTGTTTCTGTAGAAGAGTTGGTCCCACAAAATCACTTCCTTCGAACTATTGAAGCGACAATCTGTTTTGATTTTATTGAGGAAAAGTTACGCCCTTATTATTGTGAAAGCAATGGGCGTGCTTTCATGCCAGATTCTACGCATATTAAGGCCAATGCGAATAAAAAGAAATTTGTACATACATATAAAAAAGAAAAGGAAAAGTTTTATATAAATGAATTAGAAGCTGCGGTAATCGAAGATCGTGAGGTACACGGAAAAAAGAATTAAAACCTAGAAAGGAAAGTGATACCCCTACAAAAAAACGCGTATAAGTACAACGGATTTTGAAGAATATCTTCTCTTATATAGAAAACCTTAATTTCTAAAAAACGCAACAAACTGCTATATTACGCAGTTTTACGCTTTACCGAAATTTATAAATGGCAACACTTTTCTGGTTATTTGTGACCAAATTGTTACCGAAAAAACGAGTTCGAACTATACTAACTCTTTACATACTTTAAAACAAGAAAAAAATAATGATAAAGTATCCTTAATGGAATCCATTGAAACGAGCTAAAAGAAGCACAAAATGATATTCAAAAAGAGTTCGAAAGAATCCATACGTATTTTGTGAATGAATATCAAGAAATGATGTACCATACAATCAAAGCTGGAACGTATCATCCTGTTCTAAAAACGAACGCATCAATTATCGGATTGCGTGTAGGGAGCAATTGTGATAAGGAGTTGTTTCTTCTTGCATTCAATGCTCTAGGTAAAGTTGATAGATTTTTAAAAAGTAATGGCACTCTTACAGACCGTGTATCAGCCTTATTCACTAAAGTTTATACGACATCTAGCATGCCTAAAAAAGCTAATACAGGCGTTTCTGATGTACATAACAATGAAAAACCATTCATTTTTTACAATTGGTTAGTGTTGCATATATTCCGCTTTACCTCTCCTAACAATACATAAAACTCTAACCATCCTTACGCTTACCCTTTCATTTTACATTTGCAAACGGTCATCTTTATGATTCAATGGTTGTGTGCTTCTTGTTATAGTAAACATACCCTAACATTCCGAATACCAATTATGGTTATAACGGATTTTTTTATTCGCACAGTTGATTGTCATCCACAGATGATGATGCAGCTGTGCCTTTTTTTATTATTCCTTCAGCAATTCATCCATGATTTTATCCAACAAGTTAATCAACGCTTCTCTTCGTTCTTGCAGCGTTGTGTTATCGTGCATCTCATTATGAATCACACTTACATTCTCTAGCTTGTCAGTATGGATACACTCATTCACTATTTTTCCTCCCAATGCAGAAATGATTACGCCGATGATAATTGCCTGTTCTTGTTTTGTTACTTTCATGTTTTCTTCCCTCCACAAATAAAAAACACCCCGATAGGTCATAGCCATCAAGTTTAAAAAATGAGTCCGATGCCTTTTGGCATCGGACTCATTTTTTTACAATAGGGAGTAGAAGAGTGCGGTTTTGGACATACTCAAATAAGACTCTCTGGATTTCGTATTTTTTATACGGCTTTGTGAAGTCTTTTCGTACATTCTTGAGTGATACTAAGGATATCGAACGGTGTACGACACTTATACCTTCGTGCTTTTCGTCCGTTTTTGACAAGATCCTGACAGAGCCTGGTTAGCACTGATACAGGATCTTGAAAGGTTGTGAAAAGCACGTCGTGTATACTAGAGAAGTAAATTTTGACAATATATGTACACTTATACTCACTGACCTCTTTTTGTTTTTTCTCCCATATAAGTCTTCTCATTCGATATGTAATGCTAGCTACCAAACACAAACCAATTAATTGCCTATATAAATGACATTGAAATCGTTCCAGTTTCACAGGTTTCACTTCATGAATTTTAAAAATAGACTTCCATGTTTTAAATATAATTTCAATTTGCCACCGTAAAGAATACAGTTCATACACTTCATTGTGCGGAAGGTGTTTACTAGATACGTTCGTAATAAGAAGGTTGATACGACTTGCATATTTCGGCATCTTCTTTTTCGCTTTCTTGTGATGTTCCAAACGTTTCGCCCACTCAGTTTGTGTTAGACGATATATGACAAGGCGTGTTTTATGTTTTTGGTGAAGTCCTATATAGATTTCCGGTAATTCTAATATTTGTCCTTCAGATAGATCTTTCGTCAATTTTTCTAAATCGAGAAGAGTCCATTTTCCACCTTTCTCTTTTTGATAGACTTGTGTATTCCAGCGAATACGTGATACATAAAATGCTTTTCGATCCGCAATTTTTTCTAAATCATAAATAGAAAAATAACCAAGATCACGAAGAGAAAGTTCCCCTGGCTCTAATGTTTGCGTACGTTCCTGTCCATAACGGCAATCGCTACTTGTTCCATCTCTTACAGCTGTTTCTAAAAATTCTCCAGAAATCAGTTCATACTCTAATTGAATTTTCACACCAGCTTCTGAACCACCTCCTCCTACCCCTTTGTAAGAAGATGCATATTGAGCTGGAAGCTGAAAGGCTGTTGAAT
>NZ_JAEHBI010000081.1:0-9140 GCF_016483705.1 Bacillus cereus group sp. N6 | reverse complement strand
CTTCGTAAATTTTGTCATACAAAAAACTGCACCTCCAATTGTTAGACTGTGTCTAACAATTGGGGTGCAGTTCAAATTCTAGTTGGCTTATTTTCTTTTGTAAGTGCAATGTTCATATATTATTCACAAAAACACCGTGTTAATAGTGATTAAAATCACAATATGTACTATACAATTCAGTTAAACTAAAAACAGTTAAGGAAATAGAGGAGTGGGATACAATGTTAAGTGCAAAAACAATTGAAATCGTAAAGTCAACAGTACCATTATTACAAGAAAAAGGCGTTGAAATTACAACGAGATTTTATCAAATTTTATTTTCGGAACATCCGGAGTTATTGAATATTTTCAACCATACAAATCAGAAAAAGGGAAGACAACAACAAGCGCTAGCGAATGCTGTTTATGCAGCTGCAACGTATATTGATAATTTAGAAGCTATTATTCCAGTTGTAAAACAAATTGGTCATAAGCATAGAAGTTTAGGTATTAAAGCAGAGCATTACCCGATTGTAGGTACATGTTTACTACGTGCAATTAAAGAGGTCGCAGGTGCACCTGATGAAGTTTTAAATGCATGGGGAGAAGCTTATGGTGTCATTGCTGATGCATTCATTAGCATTGAAGCAGAGATGTATGAAGAAGCGGCACATAAAGAAGGTGGATGGAAAGATTTCCGTAACTTTGTGGTTGTTAAAAAAGTGAAGGAAAGCGACGTTATTACATCATTTTATTTAAAACCTGAAGATGGTGGACAAGTTTCTTCATTCATCCCAGGACAATATGTAACGATTCAAATAAATATAGAAGGTGAAACGTATACACATAATCGTCAATATAGTTTATCAGATGCTCCTGGAAAAGAATATTATCGTATTAGTGTAAAGAAAGAAAAAGGTGTAGATACACCGGACGGTAAAGTATCTAACTACTTACACGATCATGTAGAAGAAGGGGATATGTTACCAGTAAGTGCACCAGCAGGAGATTTCGTATTAAATATGGATTCAACATTACCAGTTGTGCTAATTAGTGGTGGAGTAGGTATTACACCAATGATGAGTATGCTAAATACGTTAATTGAACAAAACTCAAAACGTAATGTATGTTTTGTTCATGCAGCGATAAATAGTAATACACATGCAATGAAAGAACACGTTGAGACAGTAGATAATGAATACGAACAAGTTAAAGCATACACTTGCTATTCTGCACCAACTGAAAAAGATATGGAAATGAAGAACTTTGATAAAGAAGGTTTCATTGAAGCTGAATGGTTACAAACTATTATTCCGACAACTGAAGCAGAATTTTATTTCTGTGGTCCCGTACCATTTATGAAGCATATAAATGCTGCACTAACTAATTTAGGTGTGGAACAAGAGCATATTCATTATGAATTTTTCGGTCCAGCAGCAAGCTTACAATAGATGAAGTTTGAAATAAGTAAAAAACGAGGTATTATTTTACCTCGTTTTTTATTTGTTCTCGTAACAGCCGATTTACCGTTTCGCGGCGTATACCTATGAGTTGACCGATTTCAGTTTGTGTTAATATTTCATATATAGGAATGTCACCTAAATATAGTGTGAACCATTCTTGTAAACGATGTAGACGTTCTTTCGGAGAGACGGTTGTCAATTGATCGATACGCTGTTGCATCATTCTTAATTTTGATTGTAGTTGCATAGCAATATTTGCATATGATGCAGGATTTGCCTGAAGTTGATCGTACCATTCATTACTAATTATAGGTTCAACTTCTGTTTTCATTAAAGCGATTGCTGTACCGTGATATTCCTTCGGTGAAATTAAAGAATGGTGAGGTATCGTTTCACCTGGAACGATAATGTTGAATAGAAATGGTGTTCCATCTTCTTCTATCCGTACTACTTTTAATAAACCTGTTTTTATAAAATATAAAGGACCGTCCTCGCCTTGACGGAATAGTACATCTCCTTTGTGTAGAATCAATGTTAGCCCCCCATTTAAACATTTCTATTTCTTCTATTTTAGCGTATATGTATAAAGACAATATGCTTTTAAATAGCAATTTCATTGACGAAATATATGCTATTACAGTAGTATACTATTTAGTGTGTAATAGTACTAGCAATGAATACGCTGTAGGGGGTTTAGTATATTGTTAGATGCGATAAAAATGACGGATATGAGAATTCCGGCGAATGCTATCATTCATGTAGAAGAGATGAAAGGTGGAGTCGTGTTATCCGTTGAAGTAGACGGCCAAATTATTTATACGATGGCTTATGATGAAGAAACAGATAGTTATGCTGAATTATATGATCGAAACGATAAGAGGGCGTGCCAAGTACATGAGGATTTTATGGGATGGTCACTTCTTCACTAAAAAAGATGTCAATATGACATCTTTTTTTATTAAAACGATAGAATATACAAAGAAATGAAATATAAGGATAAAATTTGTAATAAATGATTTTGCATTGTTAGCACTTTGTAACTGCAAGTGAATTATTTTTTCGCTATCATAAAGATAACAGTCGCAGTTATAGGAGTGGTCAACTTGAAGAAAGTACATATTTCCAATTATATGTTATTATGTGTTTGTTTAATTTTATTTGTTCTCTTAGGAGGATTTTTATATTCATGTGTATAAGAAAAACGCATTCTAAAAAGAACGCGTTATAAAAAAGAAGTAATGATTAATCTAGTTCCAAGAATGATTAATGTGATACGTAATAAATTAATTACGGCATTACCACTTAATTTTGTATTAATATAAGCCCCGATTTTCCCGCCAATCCATGCACCAGGAATAAGAATTAATGCGTAAACCCAGCTGACATTTCCAAGGGAGATGTGAGTTGCAGAACTTACAATTGCTGATAAAAAAACGATAAACATCGAAGTTGCTACAGCAATATGTGCTGGGAATGCAAAAAGTAGCATCATTGCTGGAACAAGTAAGGCACCGCCGCCAATTCCAAATAATCCAGATATAAAACCAACTATAAAGGCGATAAAGATAGCGAGAAGCGGTGGAAATTGATAGTGTACAGTGTTTCCTTCGTTATCTGTAAAAGAACGCTTAATTACCGTCATATTTGATAAAGAAAGGGGGGTTAATTTGTCTCGTAACATAAGAAGGATGGAGACAAAAATAAGGAAAATCCCAAAATATAAAGAAAATGTATCTTGGTTTAAAAGTTTGTTTGCCCACGAGCCGATGATACCACCAGGGCCACTCCCGATAAATAAAATAAGTCCACTTTTGTAATCTACTCGTTTATGCTTCATATAAGTAAGGGTGGAAGATAGTCCTGTAAAAACGACTGTTACCATTGAAGTTCCTACTGCAAGTTGTGGTGATAGACTGTGTAATCCGATTAATAACGGAACAATAATAATTCCGCCACCAAGCCCGACTAGACTCCCGACTGTCCCGGCGATTAACCCGATGAAAAGTAACATGATGTATTCCAAAATTTCCAACTCCTCTATATAACTTATCCACCAATTATTATACACGCTTTTTAATAAGAAAAAGGTTTGTTCACAAAAAAGTCGTCTTCCTAGAAAAATAAGGAAGACGACTTTTAATTAAAAGATTAAGTGTAATAAAGCGTAAAATAATGCAGCTAACGAAGCTGAAATAGGAAGTGTAATAACCCATGTAATTAACATACGTTTTGCAGTTCCCCATTTTACACCTTTCACACGATGTGAAGCACCAACCCCTAAAATAGAAGAAGAGATAACGTGCGTTGTACTAACCGGTAAGTGAATGAATGTTGCGCCGAAAATAACAAGTGATGATGATAAATCAGCAGCTACACCATTTACAGGACGAATTTTCATAATTTGTCCACCGACAGTTTTAATAATTTTCCATCCGCCAACAGAAGTACCAAGACCCATTGCGATTGCACAACATAATTGTACCCAGAACGGGATGTCGTCAGAAGTATGATAGTTATTGGCCATAAGAGCCATCGTAATGATTCCCATTGCTTTTTGTGCATCATTCGTACCATGTGTATAAGCTTGTAATGCTGCAGTGAAAATCTGGAATAAACGGAAGTTTTTGTTCGTTTTCGTTAAATTAAAGTTTTTAAAGACCACTTTAAAAATACTGTATACGATATAACCAATAACAAAAGCGATAATCGGTGAAATGATTAAAGCTTCAAGAATTTTTATGAACCCTTTAAGATTTAATGAGCTAATACCGGCAGCAGCGATAGCTGCACCTGCGATTGAGCCGATAATTGCATGCGAAGAACTACTTGGAATACCGTAGTACCAAGTAATTAAATTCCAAGCTATTGCCGCAAGCAAAGCAGCTAAAATTACAAGAGAACCATTTTGCAAGGCAAATGGATCAACGATATCTTTTGTAATCGTTTTTGCTACACCTGTAAATGTCATCGCACCTAAAAAGTTCATAATAGCTGCCATAATAATTGCATGTCTAGGCTTTAGAGCTTTCGTTGAAACAGCCGTTGCAATAGCGTTTGCTGTATCGTGAAATCCATTGATAAAGTCAAAAGCTAAAGCGCAAATGACTACTAAAACGGTCAGTATCAAGAGTGTATCCATGATCAAACTCCTTACGCGTTCTTCATAATAATTGTTTCTAATACGTTTGCAACGCTTTGGCAGCTATCCGCTACTTCTTCAAGCTCTTCGTAAATCTCTTTGTATTGAATAATCTTAATCGGATCTTTCTCACGAGAGAATAAGTGCTTAATTGCATGACGGCGAATATCATCACATTGTGATTCGTAATCCTTAATCTTAATCGCGTTCGTACGAATGTCGACTAACTTCTTTTTAGACAGTAGTTCAACAGAATTTGCAATCTCAATCGCACATTGATTAATTGCTTCAACGAATTTAATCATGTATTCATCAGCTTCTGTAATAGAATACATTTCGAATAGACCAGCACTATGATCTAATCCGTCTAATACATCATCCATACTCATTGCAAGTTGTAGGATGTCCTCACGTTCAATTGGAGTAATAAACGCTTTGTTTAGCTCCATAATGATTTCGTGAATAAATGAGTCACCTTTTGACTCATACTCTTTCATGCGCATAGAAAACTCTTTTAAATCGCTAGCATTTTTAATTTTATACTCCACGAAAAACTGCGCGCCTTCTTTTAAATTTTCTGAAACATTCATTAACATTTCAGAAAATTTATCTTTTTTTGATTTAAATACCATTATTAGTTACCCCCACAAAAGTAATATATGTAAAATATATTGGCTAATCAATTCTAACAAAAAACTGTCGTTTTTTAAAACATTTTATCGAAAAGTTTACAAAAACTTAACATAACTCTCATTGTTGTATTAATAATATTAATAATCAATAGTGAATATCTTACTTGTAGAATGTCCTTTTCTTGCAAAAAGTATGAATGTGAAAGAAAAGCTTTACACTATAGGAACGACTACGTTATTATAATAAATTTAAAAGGAGGTATATTCTTCCTTTTGAAAAGAAGAGTGTAAACAAACGAAGGAAGTGAACGAATGAAATTGAAGAACACTCACTTAAAAAAAATGCAGGAGTGGTTCAACAAGAGGAAGAAACTTCGTAATTCATTAATTGTATTAGGGAGTTTACTCGCTACTCTATTTGTTGCTATAAATATAATAATTTCCATTCAAGACATATCTGAATTAAAACAAGCTGTTCCGCAACCGACCTTAATTTATGATGCAAATAATGAAGTTGCGACTAAATTAGCTTCTTCTAAAACAGAAGGTGTTAAAAGGAAAGATATTCCTGACATTATGGTTCAGGCAATTGTTGCAGTAGAAGATAAGGAGTTTTTTAACCATCACGGTATTTACTATAGTGGAATTATAAGTGCAGTTTTTAAAAATATTACAGCAGGAGAAGTTGTAGCAGGGGGAAGTACAATTACACAACAACTTGCGAAAAATGTATTTCTGACACAAGACCGCACATACTCTCGAAAAATAAAGGAATATTTTTTAACAAAAAAAATAGAGCGTACGTATACGAAAGATGAAATTATTGAAATGTATATGAACCAAATTTATTTTGGCGAAGGTGCTTGGGGTATAAAAAGGGCAGCTAAATCTTATTTTGATAAAGATGTAAAAGATTTAACGGTTTCAGAGGCTGCAACGATTGCTGGCTTGATTAAAGCACCGTCTGCATATTCACCATATAAAAACTTTAATAAGTCAATCGAACGACGTAATGTTGTATTAAGTTTAATGAAAGAGCAAGGATATATTTCTGACGAACAGTATAATAAAGAAAAAGAGAGCGGTCTTGTGTTAAAACGTGGTGTGGATGATAAATACAAGGGGAAATACTCTCAATATGTAGATTATATTGTTAGGGAAGCTATGGACAAGTACGAATTAACACAAAATGAAATTTTAGCAGGTGGTTATCGTATTTACACAGAGCTTGATCCGAAAAAACAACAGGCTGTAGAAGACGTTGTGAATAATGAGAGTTATTTCAAAGATAATGGCTCAGACCAGCTTATGCAAACGGGTGTAGTTCTTATGAATCCAAAAACAGGTGGTGTACCAGCTTTAGTTGGAGGTAGAGGACCGTATCAGTTTTTACAGTTTAACCATGCAACCCAATTAAAAAGACAACCTGGCTCAACGTTAAAGCCTCTGGCTGTATATGTACCAGCGTTAGAGCAAGGGTATGAAGTATACGATATATTAAAAGATGAACCATTTAATATTAAAGAATATAAACCTCAAAATAGTGATCACACTTTTCACGGTGATGTGACAATGTATGAAGCCGTGGCAAAGTCGTACAATGTTTCGGCTGTTTGGCTATTGGAACAAATTGGATTGGATAAAGGGTTGAAATCTTTAGAGCGATTTGGTATTCCATTAGTGCCAGAAGATCGTACGTATCCAATTGCTTTAGGTGGGATGCATGTTGGGACCTCTCCATTTGTAATGGCTCAAGCATACAGTACATTTGCAAATGACGGTGTCCAAGTGGAAGCTCATGCGATTAGAGAGATACAAAATGCTGAAGGTGAAACAATTGGACAGTGGTATAAGAAAGAGACACGAGTGACGAGCGAGAAAATTGCTCAAAAGATGACATATTTATTAAAAGGTGTTGTCGAAAAGGGAACGGGCGAAAAGGCGAAAGTTAATAATGTTGATACGGCCGGTAAGACAGGAACTACTCAAATTGTAAATGGACCAAGCACCGGTGCAAAGGATTCATGGTTTGTTGGATACACACCAGATTTAGTAGGTGCGATTTGGGTAGGATTTGATAAAACAGATAGCGATCATTATGTTCCAGGGGGGAGTCAAATTACGACGACAATGTTCCGGGATATTATGAAAAAAGCGAATGCCAATCCAGCTCAAAAAGCATTCCAGTTATCGCTCATATCTGAGGCTGATTATAAAAAACAATTGAATACAATAGAAGAGGAAAAACGAAGAAAAGAAGAAGAGAAGAGAAGGAAAGAAGAGGAACAGCAAAGAAAAAAAGAGCAACAAGAGTGGCTCGACAAAGTGAAAGAATGGATTCCTTCACTTTGGTAAAAGAAAGAGGCGAATAACGAAATTCGCCTCTTTTTCGTATGAGAAATTAAGTGAACTTTTAATCGGTGGGAGGAGCTGTATCTATCTCTACGAGTTGTTAGCCCATATTAATTGGGATAAATAGTATTACTCGTTAAGTGTAACATTTGTACTGCCAAAGGATTGAGAATCGTATGTGATGATTATTTTTCCTTTACTAATAGGTTCGTAAGGTAATTCTTCTTCGTAATTACCATTATTTTCATTATGGATAGAAAGCGTGATTTCATCAATTTCTTTATTTGTATACTGAACTTTAATCGTTTCAGCAATTTGAAGTAACGCTTCGGAACTAGCAGCTTTCGTAATAAGCATTCCTTTTATAACTTTTTTTTCATTATTTGAGGCATTGGAATAAGGGATGTTGCTTTGTTTTGCATACAAAAGTTTGTATGGAACAGTTTTTCTCTCTGCTTTTGATATAGTGGAATATTTTAGAGTTAAAAAAAATCCTACACATAAAATAATGCATACCATAAGAGCAACCCAAATGCGTATTAGTGACATAACTCTCATTTTCATCCCTCTTTCATATCTTTGACTTCACTATTTATCATACAAAATGAGGATTAAGACAGAGTAAATTTGAGGTAAAGAAACGTAAAGAAGGAGCACTTATCCTCCCAAATAAGTGCTCCTTTCTATATAAAGAGAGATTTAATGCACGGTTAAACGATACATATTATTATAAATATACTTATTGATTGAAAATTAGTAAATTCGGAATACGGATAGTGTTGCAGTTGTATCGCCTGTGTTAGGAATAGAAATAGTGTTTGCTGTAGGCTGTACAGCAATCGTTGTACCAGCTTGTAAAGTAACGATTGTAGAGAAAGAAACAGCACTACCGATAACGTTAGTTGAGAAGTTACGATTAGGTGGTTGGCCATTGAATGAAATACCGAATCCGAATGGTGAAGATCCTGGGAAAGTTGTAGACGCTGAGAAACTAATATCATATACGCCTGTTTCTAAAATTGTTAAAGTATCTGAAGTATCGTTGAAAGAGATATTAGTTAATTCAAAAACTTGATTGAATTGGATGTTTGTTCCAGGGGATATAGTTTGTGGATTTGAGTTTCCGATAGCTGCGATAGTTACAGGAATTGGAGTACCCGCTGCTCCTGTTGCGCCAGCTGGTCCTTGAGCACCAGTAGCACCTGTTGCGCCAGCTGGTCCTTGAGCACCAGTAGCACCTTGAGCGCCAGCCGGTCCTTGAGCACCAGTAGCACCTGTTGCGCCAGCTGGTCCTTGAGCGCCAGTAGCACCTGTTGCGCCAGTAGCACCTTGAGCACCAGTAGCACCAGTAGCGCCAGCTGGTCCTTGGGCACCAGTAGCACCTTGAGCACCCGCTGGACCTTGAATACCTTGAGCACCCTGAGGTCCAGTAGCGCCTTGAGCACCCGCTGGTCCCTGAGCACCTTGAGGTCCTTGAGCGCCAGTAGCACCTGTTGCGCCAGTAGCACCTGGAGCTCCAGAGGATGCGAGAGCGAAAGATGGGAGATGAGGTAAGAGATGAACTTGTGAGACGAT
>NZ_JAEHBI010000080.1:0-9207 GCF_016483705.1 Bacillus cereus group sp. N6 | reverse complement strand
GTACGTACGGTTCGGAAGGGAGTTCTTGGAAACCTATCATAGAAATATGAAAAGGCGCTGGGTTCTTACCTTACAATATAATGGCCGATAACAAGGTGTATCACAAGATAAATGATGTAAATATAGAGCTTTATACAACTAGAAAAGATGTAGTTGCAGAATCAAAACTTGAAAAAGTCCTAGACGATCATGAAATTCCTTATGATTCGTTTGGGACTTTTATTGAATCTGAGAAATTATTTCAAAAAATATACGAAACGAGGTTGATGTAAATGTCTGAGAACAAAGTATCTTATGGTTTGAAAAACGTCCATTATGCCCTGTATGAAGTGAAAGAGGGGCTCATCACATTTGGAACGCCTGTTCCGATGCCTGGTGCGGTGGAGCTAACAAATGAGCCGCGTGGGGATCTCATTGAATTTTACGCGGATGATATGCTGTATTATTCAGCAGACAACAATCAGGGGTATGAAGGAACATTAACGGTAGCGGTGATTCCAGAGCGATTTGCTGTTGATGCATTAGGGGAGCAATTAGATGAAACGGATGGTGTATTAAATGAGTTTGCTGATGCAAAAGGAAAACCTTTCGCATTGTTATTTGAATTTGATAACGATGTGAAAGCAACTAGGCATGTGATGTACAACTGTTCGGCAAGTCGTCCTACCATTTCATCAAAATCCAAAACGAATTCCGCTGAACCGAATACGAATGAATTGAAATTTGTTGCGAGTCCACTGATTGTAACGCCTGGTGGCAGACCAATGGTGAAAACGAAAACAACTTTCAAGACAACACCGGCTATTTATAACGATTGGTATAAAAAAGTATATATAAAGGCATCTATTTCACCAAAAGGAGAGAAATAATACATGGAAAAGATCATTACAATAGACGGAAAACAAGTCAGATTAAAAAGTACAGCAGCAACAGTTAAACGTTATAAAGCACAATTTAGACGTAACTTATTTGCAGACTTGATGGCATTAGGAGCGATTCACGCATTAACTTCACCAGATGGTACGCAACAACCTATTGATGTGTCTTATTTAGATGTAAGTAAAGTGGATTTTGAACTTATTTATGATTTAACTTGGTTATTCGCTAAAACAGCTGATCCAAACATTCCTGATCCTATGTTGTGGCTAGATGGGTTTGATGAGTTTCCAATTGAAGAAATCATGCCAGAAATTATGGATCTGATTCAACATACAATGGGCGCAAAAAAAAACTAAAGAAAAATAATGAAGAGCAAGGGACTTTCGGTGATGAAGAATTAACATCCGATACGTTCCTTGCTCTTTGTTATAAAGCGAAACTAACAAGTTGGGATTTAGAAGATATGACAATCGGTGATTGTTTTGATTACATTACTGAATTCGCAGAAATGGAGAATCCAGACAAAGAAAAAGTGAGAAAAGCAAGCCAGAAAGACTTTGATTCCTTCTAAGAAATGGGGTGAGAACATGGCAGGAAGAATAAAAGGAATTACGATAGAAATCGGCGGGAATACCCAGCCATTACAAAACGCCTTAAAAGACGTGAATAAACAAAGTGATTCTTTGGCGAAAGAATTAAAAGATGTGGAACGATTACTAAAATTTGATCCGGGTAATGTGGAAGCATTAGCTCAAAAACAGAAGTTACTTACACAACAAATTGAAAATACAACACAAAAGCTAGATAAGTTAAAAGCAGCTGAACAACAAGTGCAAGCGCAATTTCAAAACGGCAAAATTTCTGAAGAACAATATCGTGCTTTTAGACGTGAGATTGAATTTACAGAAGGATCTCTTCATGGTCTGAAAAATAAGCTTGGAAATATGAAGGCTGAACAAGAAAATGTAGCCAGTTCCACAAGGCAATTAGAAACATTGTTTAGCGCAACTGGGAAAAGTGTGGATGATTTTGCAGGTGCATTAGGAAATCGTCTTGTGAATGCAATTAAAAGCGGAACAGCTACCAGTCGTCAGTTAGAACAAGCCATTGGGATTATCGGGAGAGAAGCATTAGGAACAGAAGCTGACATTGAAAAATTACAACGTGCTCTACGATCTGTGGATGAGGGTAATTCAATCCAACAAGTACGAAATGAATTAAGAGACTTACAGCAAGAAGCTCAAAGGACACAAAGGGAATTTAAAGAATTAGACATTGGTTTAGAGAACGTTCTTGGAGCAATGGTCGCTGGTGGTGGAATTGCCGGAACAATCGAAAAAGCTCTTGATATGTCTAAGTTAAAAACCAAAATCGATATAGCATTCGATGTCCCTGAATCCTCAAAAAAATCAGTAGAAGAAGCTGTAAGAGGAATTACAGCCTATGGGTTAGATGCTGAAGAGTCACTCGCAGGTGTGCGCCGACAGTGGGCTTTAAATAAAGGTGTAAGCGATGAAGCAAATGCAGCGATTGTAAGAGGAGTGGCGGCAATTTCTCAGTCTTATGAAGGCATAGATTTTACTGAACTAATTCAAGAAGTGAATGAAATGGGGAGCGAATTGGGTATATCGCAAGAAGGCGCTCTCGGTATGACGGACGCTTTACTAAAAATAGGATTCCCACCAGAACAATTAGACATTATTGCTGAATACGGTGGACAACTAACCCGCGCAGGGTACAATGCTGAAGAAGTCCAAGCGATTATGGAAGCTGGGGTTGAAACAGGAACCTGGAATATTGACAACCTCTTGGACGGATTGAAAGAAGGGCGTATTAAAGCGGCTGAGTTCGGTCAAGGTGTCGATAAAGCTATGAAAGAATCACTTGAAGGTACAAAAATTTCAGCGGAACAAGTTGAAAAATGGGGTCAGGCAGTAGCAAAAGGTGGTAAAGATGGATCGGCAGCTATGACTGAAATTGCACAAGCTTTATCAGAGGTTGAAGATGAAACAAAACGTAATGAATTAGGTGTTAAGTTTTTTGGAACAATGTATGAAGATCAAGGGCAAAACATTATTAATACTTTGCTAGGTGCGAAAGAGAAAACAGTTGATTTTGGAAAACAACAGGATAAGTTGAATGAATCCATAAAAAAAATGGATGCAAACCCAGCAGTTAAATTTCAAAAGGCAATGCAAGATTTACAAGTTGCACTTCAGCCAGTTCTTAGTGTCATAGCAGATGTCATTTCTAAAGTAGCTGAATGGGTTTCAAATAATCCAAAATTAGCAGCAACATTAACAGCTGTTGCAATGGCTATCGGTATAATCTCTGGTGCAATTATGGCTCTTGCTCCTATAGTCATGACAGTCATGAGCTTCTTTGAGATTGGAGCTTTAGCAGCAGCTGGACTTGTTGCTATTGTTCCTATTATTATCGCAGCTATAGTTGCTCTAGGAATTGCCATTTATAAAAATTGGGATTCTATAAAACAGTGGACAATAGATACATGGAATTCTATTAAAGAATATTTAATAGAGCTCTGGAATGGAATTGTCCAATCCTCTAGCGAAGCGTGGAATTCATTTTTAGAAACAATGCATGCATTCTTTGATCCAATAGGTCAATTTTTTAGCGGTTTATGGACAGGGATAGGTGAGATATGTAGTAGTACATGGAATTCTATTGTTGCATTCTTTTCAGGGGCGTGGGCTTCATTCACTGAAATGATGCATAGTTTCTTTGATCCAATAGGTGAATTCTTTAGTAGCTTATGGTCTGGAATTGTAGAAACAGCTTCGTCTTGGTGGTCTTCTTTAGTTACAGTAGCTTCTGAATTGTGGGGAACACTTGTACAAGCTTGGCAAGAAACTTGGAATACCATTGTTACCGTTTTAGATCCAATCATTTCATTTATAGCAACAGTCCTAGAGGCAGGGTGGCTACTTATTCAAGCAGGAGCGCAAATTGCTTGGGCAGCTATAAGTCAATATATTATTCAACCGATTCAAGAAGCTTACAACTGGGTAAGCACAAAAATTGGCGAATTAGTTACATGGCTTGGTACACAATGGGAAATCGCAAAAGCTGTGGCACAAGTTGCATGGGGACTATTTAAGCAATATATTATTCAACCCGTCTTAGACACTTGGAACTTTGTAAAAGAAAAATTTGGTGACTTAATATCCTGGTTAAGCTCAAAGTGGGAACTTGCTAAATCATATACTCTTATGGCTTGGAATTTGGTTAAACAGTATGTGATTCAACCTGTTCAAGATTTGTGGAATACAACAAAGCAAAAACTTGCAGATTTAGCTAACTGGATATTATCAAATTGGGAATCTATAAAATCCTATACACTTTCAGCTTGGAATTTAGTAAAGCAATATGTTATTCAACCGGTAACAGATGCTTATAATCAGGCCAAACAAAAATTTACTGATTTATATCATTCAGCTAGAGAAAAATTCGATTCCGTGAAACATGCAGCACAAGAAAAATTTGAAGCGGCAAAAAGATTTATTATGGACCCAATCAGAGATGCGGTTGATGGAGTGAAGGGATTCATCGATAAAATCAAAGGATTCTTTGATAATTTGAAGTTGAAAATTCCTAAACCTGAAATGCCACCTCTTCCACACTTCAGCTTACAAACTAGTACGAAAAATATTTTAGGGAAGGATATTACGTTCCCTTCTGGACTCAATATAGATTGGCGCGCAAAAGGTGGTATTTTCACGAAACCAACTATCTTCGGAATGAATAATGGACGTTATCAAGCAGCAGGTGAAGCAGGGGACGAAGCGGTGCTTCCACTTAATAAAAAGACACTTGGAGATATTGGTGCAGGAATTGCAGCAGCCATGCCGCGTGAACAATTTGCTATACCGGGTGAAATCAATCAATTAATGGGCGATATGAGCCGTATGATGGCTCGTTCTATGAGCCAGTTGTCAGGATTAAAGTCTGTTATGAGTGGTGTGTATGGAAGCATGTCAAATAGCAGACAAGCCATGACAAACAGTGTATCGAATCAAATATTTAATCAAACGTCCGGATCATCTGGTGGTGGAGTAATTCCGATGCTTGGTGGCGATTTAGTTGTTGAAGTTCCCGTTGTTTTAGAGGGACGAGATGTGGCGCGCGGTACTTATAGGTATACGAAGGAATATCAAGAACGAGAGGAACAAAGAAACTCAGCCTTTTAGGTTTGGGTTTATTTTATAAAGAAATGAGGTGACAGCGTGAGTTCTTTTACATTTCATAACGAGCGAAAAGAATACATCCAGATAGAAAAAGGATGGAGTCCACCAACATGGGCACCTTTGAAACGTAATTTTTTAAAAGTTCCTGGATATCCTGGTGCAAGATTATTGAATACAGATACTGAGCCCCGTCCACTTCCTGTACCTGTTGGAATTATCGTTCCAGATGGGACGGATTTAGAAACGTTAAAAGAAGAAATAGCAGAATGGCTTATTACAGAACAAGCGGCTGAGCTAACTTTTGATACAAAACCAGATAGGACATATATGGCTGTTATTGATGAAGATTTTGATATTGATGATTTTGTTACCTTAGGAAAAGGTACTTTGAAATTCATCTGTCCGATGCCTTATAAATTAGGAAAAGTACAAACTCATCCTTTTGTACAAAGTTGGTCTACTGAGACTACTTCCTATTTCACGAATAAAGGAAGCGTAGAAGTTCCAGCATTCATTGAAATGACTGTAAAAAAAACAAGCCCTTTTTTAGATGTATGGTTTGGTAAATATCCTTTAGAACGAAACTATTTCCGTATTGGTTACCCCCTAACTGTGGAGGAATCAACGGTACAAGAACGTGAGCGTGTGTTATGGGATGAAATGGCTTCGCCTATAGGCTGGACTCCTGTTACTGGACAATTTGACGATATGAAAGGGACAGGTAGTTTTCAATCAAGAGGCGGTCACGCACTATATTGCGAAGAATACGGAGAAGGGAAAGGATTTTACGGTGCAATAGCTAAGAAAAGTATTCCAGGTGGTCCCTTACAAGATTTTGAAGTGGAGGCATGGATGACTTTAAAGTCCAAAAACATTGGTGAAATGGGGCGTGTGGAAGTTCTACTATTAGATGAAGCTAGTAACATAGTAGCCCGCATCAATATGAATGATTTATATGCAGATGCCGAAATGACAAAGGCACATATGAAAATTGGAAATAGCGGAACACCTAATAGTTTTCGGAAATTAGTAGATACAAGTGGAGGTTATTCGACTACATTCAATCAATTCCGAGGGCGTTTACGTATTGCTAGAAGAGGGACAAAATGGTCTGTATATGTAGCTAAATTTATAGATGGTAAAGAGATAGACGGAGCTTCCCTAGTTGAACAATGGAACGATGTTGACAACAGTAATCCAATGACAAACCGAAAAATCGCACAAGTTATGATTGCGCTTTGTAAGTGGGATAATCACCAGCCTGTTAACGAAATGCAATTTGATGATTTGAAAATTTGGAAGGTAAACAAAGTCCCTTCTCATACAAAACCTTATATTTTCGATGCAGGAGACAAAGTGATGATTGATACAGAAAAAAGTCTTGTTACGATTAACGGGAAAGATGCGATTCATATGAAAGATATTTTTAGTGAGTTTCCTAAGATCATACGTGGAGAGAATCGGATTGATATTATGCCGCCAGACGTTACAGCGACAATCAGTTACAGGGAGAGATACAGATGAGAACGCCAAGTGGTGAATTGCATGTTGTTGATTTTAAAACAGAACAAATTGTAGCATCTATTCAGCCTACAGATTATTGGGATGATAAAAGACATTGGGAAATCAAAAATAACATTGATACAGTAGAGTTTCGAGTATTTGATCATACAAGGCATTCATCCACACTTATGCAGCAAAACGTAGTATTAAAAGAAGTGCGTGATGGTCGTATTGTTCCTTATGTAATTACTGAAATTGAAAAGGATTCTGATGATAGATCAGTAACCGCTTATGCATCTGGTGAATGGATTCAGCTTGCCAAAGCTGGGATTATTCCTCCACAAAAACTAGAAGGTAAAACCGTAATGGAAATGGTGGATATAGCTCTTGCGGGTACAAAGTGGCAAAAAGGGAATGTAGAATACGCTAGTTTCCGTTCCATAACTATCGATGAATTTATTGATCCACTGTCTTTTCTTAAAAAGATTGCTTCTTTATTTGAGTTAGAAATTCAATATCGCGCTGAAGTTGTAGGTTCTCAAGTCGTTGGGCGTTATGTGGATATGGTAAAGAAGCGTGGTCGAGAAACAGGAAAAGAAATAACCCTTGGTAAAGATTTAATGGGGATTAAACGTATTGAAAACTCCCAAAACATTTGTACAGCCTTATTAGGTTTCGTAAAAAAAGAAGGCGGAGAATTCATTACCATTACAGAAATAAATAAAGGTGTTCCTTATCTTGTGGACAATGATGCTTTCCAAAGATGGAACGAAAAAGGACAACATAAATTTGGTTTTTACAGTCCAGAAACAGAAAACGATGACATGGATGCCAAACGTTTAATGACTCTTATGAATACAGAGTTAAAAAAACGTGTGAATTCTTCTGTTTCTTATGAAGTTGAAGCACAATCAATTGGTCGTGTGTTTGGATTAGCTCACGAATTAATTAACGAGGGCGATACGATTCGAATAAAAGACACTGGATTCATACCTAAGCTTTATTTAGAAGCTAGGGTAATTGCTGGTGATGAATCATTTAAAAATCCATTACAAGATAAATATGTATTTGGAGATTACCATGAAATTGTTGATCCAAATGAAGAATTACGAAAGATTTATAATCGTATCCTTAGTTCGCTTGGCAATAAACAAGAAATGATAGATCAGCTAGATAAATTAGTTCAAGAAGCTAATGAAACCGCTAGTAATGCAAAGAAAGAATCAGAAGCGGCAAAAACACTTGCTGAGAAAGTACAAGAGAACATGAAAAATAATACCGTTGAAATCATCGAATCAAAGAACCCACCAACAACAGGACTTATAGACAGAAAAACAGTATGGTTAGATATTTCTAATGGGAAACCTGGTCTGTTAAAACTTTGGAAAGATGGCATTTGGGACCCTGTTGTACCTGATATCGAATCAGTAAAACATGAGGTTGCTGGTCAATATAACGAAGTGAAAGAAACCCTTCAAGGCTTTTCACGTAACATGGTTGATGTAAAAAACGATCAGGGTATCATGGATAAAAAAGTTACATCAATCGAACAAACGGCAAGTGGATTATCTACTACAGTTAGGAATTTGAACAATATAGTAGATGCGCAAGGTAAAAGGCTTACGGAAGCAAACTCTAAAATGGAACAACAGGCAACAGCAATCCATGCAAAAGTTGAGCTGAAACAAGTAGAGGATTATGTTGCTGGGTTTCAGATATCTGAATTGAAACAAACAGTTAATCAGAATAAACAAGATGTATTAGATGAATTAGCCAATAAACTTGCAACTGAACAATTTAACCAGAAGATGACGATGATGGATAACCGTTTTACTATCAATGAAGAAGGTATTGATGCCGCAGCAAAAACAACGGAAGTATATACGAAGGTACAAGCAGATGGCCAATTTGCAAAAGATTCTTATGTAAGAGATATGGAGTCACGACTTCAGCTAACAGAAAAGGGCGTTAGCATATCTGTAAAAGAAAATGATGTCATCGCAGCCATTAACATGAGTAAAGAAAACATTAAGTTACATGCTGCACGAATAGATTTAGTTGGTAAAGTTAATGCTGAGTGGATTAAAGCGGGAATGCTAAGTGGTTGCCAAATTAGAACATCAAATACAGATAACTACGTAAGCTTAGATGACCAATTTATACGTCTCTATGAAAAAGGGGTTGCTAGATCATTTCTAGGACATTACAGAAGAACAGATGGTTCCGTACAACCAACTTTTATTTTAGGAACAGATGAAAAGACGAGTGCTCCAGCAGGCGCTTTATTTATGTCTCAAGCAGGTGCAGGATGGTCTGGGGCTTATGCGAGCATTGGTATTAGCGATGGCATAGTTGATGGTGCAGTCCAAAAATCTGTGTATTGGGAGTTGCAAAGAAACGGACTAAGTGTTCTAAACGCGAATGATTACCATGTGTTTTATGCTGGGAATGGAAGTTGGTATTTCAGACGAGGGAAAACTGGATTATATCAAACTTCGTTAGTCGTTGAAGATAATCGTACAGATTCTGATTTACGATTACCTAATATCACTTTACGTAATAGCCGTGCAGCAGGATATACTGGCGTTCTCCAAGTGAAGTCACCTGTTACGCAAAATGG